>NZ_JBVHYH010000002.1:15720-174957 GCF_055569135.1 Kitasatospora sp. NPDC029367 | reverse complement strand
CCCCCCCCCCCCCCCCCCCCCACCCCCCCCACCCCCCCCCCCCCCTCCCCCCCCCCCCCCCCCCCCCCCCCCCCCGCCGCAATCCCTTTCCCCGGGGCCCCCGCCCCCGCCCCCCTCCCACCCTCCTCCCTCCACCTCCCCCACCCCTACCCCCTGCCCACCCCACCTCGTGGAGGGAAGAAGGAGAGCGGGGTCACGGGGGCGGGGCGCGGGGCCCACGGGTGGAGTGCCCCGGGGCGGCATGCCCGGCGCGGGTGCCGTGGGCAGGCTGGGGGTGGACGGCGACAGCGAGGGTGGCCGGGGAGTCGCCGGTCACGGCGACGTCCCCCACCCGGTCCGTACGCAACACCGTGGCGCCCAACGCACGCAGGTGATCGACCGTACGGGGCGACGGATGCCCGTACGGGTTGCCCTCGCCGCAGGAGATCAGGGCGAGTCGGGGCCGCAGGGCACCGGTCAGGTCCCAGTCCTGGTGGGCCGAGCCGTGGTGCGCCACCTTCAGAACGTCCACTCTTCCGAGGCGCCCCAACAGGGCCGACTGGGCGGGTGGTTCGAGGTCGCCGAGCAGCGCCATCCGCAGACCGCCGACCGACGACACCAGCAGTGCCACGCTCGCGTTGTTCGCACCCGGCGCGTCGAAGGCCGCCCCGGGAACGGGCGACACCACCTCCCAGGACAACTCCGCACCGGCCGAGCGCCGTTCACCCCGGCCCGCGCGCAGCAGTGGCACACCGGCCCCCGCCGCCCATGCCCTCACCCGGGCCGCTTCTCCCGGCGGGTCGTCCAGGACCGTGCCCTCGACCGCACCCACCTGGCGCCCCCGCAACACCCCGGGCACACCCTCGACATGGTCCGCGTGGAAGTGCGTCAGGAGCAGCAGCGGCACGGTCGTGATGCCGAGCTCACGCAGGCACCGGTCGGCGGCGTCCGGGTCCGGCCCGGTGTCGATCACCACCGCGCTGTCCGCCACACCGGTCGCAAGGGCCAACATGTCTCCCTGCCCGACATCGCACATCGCCAGCCGCCACCCGGGCGGCGGCCAGCCCGTGGCGATCCGGGCCAGCTGCGGCGGGCGCAGCAGCACCCCCAACAGCACCACCAGCAGGACACCCGTCACCAACGCCCGGGCCCAGCGGCGACGGACACCCGTGCGACGGCCGGGCTCCGCCCGACGGGGCAGCAGCAGCGGCGCCGCCCAGCAGGCCGCCAAGGTCGCCAGGGCGACCGTCACCACCCCGAACCAGCCTCCGGGCCAGGACAGTTGCCCACCGGGCAGTTCGGCCCCGCGCCGACCGACGAAGGCCAGCCAGCTCGCCGGAACCCCGGCCGGCTCGGCCAGCAGCCGGGCCAGGGACGGGAAGAACGGCTGCAGCACGAGCACCCCGAAGCCGAGCAGCGTCGCCGGGGCCACCGCCAGCTCGGCCAGCAGGTTGCACGGCACCGCGACCAGGCTGATGTGCCCGGACAGCACCACCGTCACCGGCGCGCACAGCGCCTGCGCCGCCGCCGTCGCCGCCAGCGCGCCCGCCAGGTGGTGCGGCCAGCGCCGGGCCCGCAGGGACTCGGCCCAGTGCGGCCCCAGCACGAGCAGCCCGGCGGTGGCGAGCACCGACAGCAGGAAGCCGAAGGAACGCGCCAGGTACGGGTCCAGCAGTACCAGGACCAGGACGGACCCGGCGAGCGCCGGTACGGCCTGGCGGGGCCGGCCGGTGGCCAGGGCCAGCATGCCGATCAGTCCCGTGCCCGCCGCCCGCAGCACGCTGGGTTCGGGACGGCAGACCGTCACGAACGCCAGGGTCAGCGCCGTACCGGCCAGGGCACTGGTGCGCAGCGACAGCCCCGACAGCGCGGCCAGTCCGCGCCGCTCCGCTGTGCCTGCCTGCGCCGGTGCGCCCAGCAGCACGCCGAGGACGATCGCCAGGTTGGCCCCGCTGACGGCCACCAGGTGCACCAGGTCGGTGGCACGGAAGGCATCCACCAGGTCGTCGGGCAGTCGCGAGGTGTCGCCGACGACCAGCCCGGGGAGCAGCCCGCGCGCGTCCGGCGGGAGCCCGTCGCTGGCCGTGCGCAGTCCTTCGCGCAGCCGCCCGGCGATCCGCTGCGGCAGGCTCGGCGGTGCGAGCTGCCGGGGCGGGCCATGGACGAGCAGCAGCGCCGCCGACTCGGTGTCGTAGCCCTCTCCCGCCGGCCGCACCTCGGCCTCGACGGCCAGCCGCTCGGACGGCAGCACCCGCAGCCAGGAGTCGCTCTCCGGCCCGCGGACCATGACCGTCACCGGGGTGTGGGTCCGGGTGGCCCGGCCGTCCGGGAGGACGGTCGTGCGGTCGGCCACGGCGTCGACGGTGAGGAGGGTCTGCCCGCCGGTGGTGCCGCCCCGGGAGGTGTGGACCTTCGGGTCCCCCGCGACGGTCAGCTCCGCCTCGACCGCCGTGGCGGGTGTGCCCGGGGCGCGCGGCGGCGCGTGCTCGGCCGCGCGGGCGAGCTCCGGCAGCGGACCCCGGTGCAGGTCGGCGGTGTGCAGCGGGGTCGCGATCGCGGCCGCCGCACCGGTGAGCAGGACGGCCGCCAGCGCCACCGCTGCCCCGCGCCGGGGCAGCAGGCCCGGCCGGACGAGCAGCAGGACGGCCGCGAGCACGGCGACACCGGCCGACAGCAGGATCAGCGGCTCGGACCCTGGTTCCACGGGCAGGAGCACCGCCGTGACCAGCCAGGCCGAGACGGCAGGCAGCAACAGTCGGAAGTCGGCACCCGAGGAGCGGGTGCGCGGGAGCGGCGCGGTGGTGGCGGACACGGCGGTACCTCCTTTCGGCATCGACGACAGGGCCGGCAGCGAGGCCGGGGAAGGGGAGGGAAGGGAAGGAAACGGAAGAACGTCAGAGTGTGAGGAGCGGACGGAGTTCGGCGAAGGTGCGGGCACCGATTCCGCTGACCTGCCGGAGCTGGTCGACCGAGCGGAACGAACCGTGCGAGGCGCGGTAGGCGAGGATGCGCTGGGCGAGGGTCGGGCCGACGCCCGGGAGGGCGTCGAGCTGTTCGAGGGTGGCGCGGTTGAGACTGACGGGTGGTCGGGGCGTGCCGGCGCCGGGCAGTCCGCCGGCACCCCCGGGAGCGGGGACGGAGACGGGAACGGGCGCCTGCTCACCGACCGTGATCTGTTCACCGTCCATCAGGACGCGGGCCAGGTTGAGGCCCCGGGTGTCCGTCTCCGGCAGCGGACCACCCGCAGCCCGCAGCGCGTCGGCCACCCGCGATCCCCCGGGCAGGGTGTGCAGACCGGGCAGGTGGACCCGGCCGCCGACGTCGATGACGACGGCGGGCTCGGCACCCGGGCCCGCGGAGCCCGTCGGCGGCCCGGCCCCGCTGCCGGGCGGGCCGTCGGTGGCGGGCGGGCCCGACTCCGGCGGCGCCGACGCGGCCGCCAGTGCCGGAACGGCCACCGCCTCCGGCCGGGCCAGCCAGAAGTGCTGCACGGCATAGCCCACCGCGAAGAGGAGCAGGACGGCCAGCCCGGCCACCGCCCGCCGGTCGAGCGCCAGGGCCGAGGCGAACCGCAGCCGCGCCCCGGCGCCCGGCGGATCGGGCAGGTGCACCGGCTCGGGCGGGCCCGCCCCCGGCGGCACTGCGGCGGGCGGTACGGCCGCCACCGGACCGCCCTCCGGCGGCTGACCCGCAGTCGGCTCACAGACCGCCGACTCACGGCCCGCCGGCTCACGAACCACCGGCTCGTCATTCGTCGGTAGCAGCGCCGCCATCCGCAGCCGTACCGTCTCGTCGATTGCTTGGCGCTTCGCCGCGCCCAGGCCCAAGGTCGTCATGGCGAGGACGCTAGGAGCACTTCGCGGAACGTGCGGAAATTTCCGAAAGCCTGTGGAAAACCCGGGGGTTGTGGACAAAAAGTGTCACTCACACGAGTGGCAGCGCTATCACGCGATTGACCCGCCCCCGACCCCGGCCCACCCTCGCCCCCAGCCCGAGCCGCCCCGCCCTCCCCCACCCCCGCCTCAGCGCGGCGCGACCACCACCGCCAGCAGCCCCGGCCCGACGTGCGCGCCGATCACCGCCCCGACCTCGCCCACGTACAGCTCCCGCAACCCCGGCACCCGCGCCCGCAGCCGCTCCGCGAGCTGCTCGGCCCGCTCCTCGGCGGCCAGGTGGTGGACGGTGATGTCCACCCCGCCCTCCCCCGAACGCTCGACCGCGATCTCCTCCAGCCGCGCGATCGCCCGCGACGCCGTCCGCACCTTCTCCAGCGGCTCGATCCGCCCCCCGGCCAGGTGCAGCAACGGCTTGACCGCCAGAGCCGAACCGAGCAGCGCCCGCGCCGCCCCGATCCGCCCGCCCCGGCGCAGGTGCTCCAGGGTGTCCACGTAGAAGAAGCCGCTGGTCCCGGCCGCCCGCTCGGCCGCCGCCCCGGCCGCCTCCGCGAGGCCCAGCCCGGCCTCGATCGCCTCGGCCGCCGCCAGCACGCCGTACCCGAGGGCCATCCCGACCAGCCGGCTGTCCACCACCCGCACGGGCACCGGCGCCTCGACGGCGGCCAGCCGGGCGGCCTCGACCGTGCCGGACAGTTCGCCGGAGATGTGCACCGACACGATCCCCTGCGCCCCGGCCTCGGCGGCCGCCCGGTAGGTGGCGGCGAAGGTCTCCGGGTTGGGCCGGGAGGTGGTCACCCGCTGCTTGCCGCGCAGCGCCTCGGCGACGTCCTTCGGGGAGATCTCGACGCCCTCGCAGCGGACCTCGTCACCGATCGCGACGCTCAGCGGTACCACCGTGATCCCGTGCCGGTCGAGCGCCGCCTGCGGCAGGTAGGCCGTGGAATCGGTGACAAGTGCGAGGTCGGAGGGCATGAGGCGGAGGTTACTCCCCGTTCGTCCGGGATGACAGCAGCTGTCCGCGCACTCCTGGGCAGGCCCGGCCGCGCGCGGGAATCAGCTCGCGGACGGCCCCGTGGAGGGCCCCGCCGACGGCTTCCGCAGCCGCTGCGCCAGCTTCGCCAGCGGATCGGCCAGCCCGAGGAGGTCCTCGGCGCTGGGCCGTCCCCGGCCGTCCGTCAGCCCGGCCCGGGCCGCACCGGCACCGGCACCGGCTCCCGCACCCCCGCCTGCCCCAGCACCCGCACCCGCACCCGCACCCGCAGCGACACCGGCACCGCCCGCACCGCCAGTACCCGAAGCACCGGAAGCACCGCCCTCCGCCGTGTCCCAGTGCCGCAGCGCCCCCGCCTCGCTCTCGCACTCCTGGCTCAGCCGGCTCAGCTCGTCGTCCGCGAACCGGTGCATCCGGTCCTGGGCCGCCCACCGCATGGTCTCCGCGGCGTGGGTGATCCGCTCCGCGCGCTCCCGCAGTTCCGGCAGCTTGGCCGCGATCCGCGCGGTGTCCGGCTCGCGCTCCAGCACCCGCAGTTCGCCGTCCAGCTCGGCCGCGTGCGCGTCGAGCCGGGTGAGTAGCGCGAGGGACTCACCGAGCTGGCCGTCCTGCTCCAGCCCGCCCTCCAGCACCTGCCGGGTGCCGTCCAGCGAGGTCCGCAGCTTGAGGCGGACGGTGGCGATCTGCGCGGGCGGGCCGACCTTGGTGTACGTCTTCGCCTTGAGGGTGGCGGTCTCGACGGCGCGCCGGGCGTTGGCCTCGTGCTTCTCGACCTTCGCGGCGACGGCCTTGGCCGCCTTGACCGTACCGACCACGGCCAGGACGAGCGTCGCGATCCCGAAGAGCAGGACCAAGCCGATCATCACGCCGAACACGTCCATCGCGCGTCACCTTCCGCCGCCGTTTCGGCCCCCGCCGGGCCCAACGCGGGCCGCACTGCCGTGGGTTCCACCGTAGCGGCCGCACCCGGGCCCGGAAGGCCCGGAACGGGCCCGGCGGACGGAGATCAGGGACAGATCCGGGATCTCCCCGAGGGCCCGGCCCGCACCCCGCCCGCACCCCCGCACCCCTGCACCCCACCTCCACAGAACACCGGGCGGGTGCCCCGAAGGACACCCGCCCGATCAACTCCGACCCTGGACCCGAACCCAATCAGCCCCGAACCCAATCAGTCCCGATCCGGATCAGTTCCGCTCCCGAACCGACCTCAGCCGGTCACGATGTTCACCAGCTTCGGCGCCCGCGCGATCACCTTCCGCACCGCCGCGTCACCGATCGCCGCGACCACCGCCGGGTCCGCCAGCGCCAGTGCCTCCAGCTCCGCGTCCGTGATGCTCGGCGCGACCTCCAGCCGGGCCTTGACCTTGCCCTTGATCTGCACCACGCAGGTCACCGACTCGTCGACCACGTACGCCGGGTCCGCGACCGGGTAGTCGGTGTGCGCCAGCGACTCGCCGTGGCCCAGCCGGCGCCACAGCTCCTCGGCGATGTGCGGGGCCAGCGGCGCGACCATCAGCACCAGCTGCTCGGCCACGGCCCGCGGCGTGGAGCCGCGCTTGACCAGGTAGTTGTTCAGCTCGATCGCCTTGGCGACGGCCGTGTTGAAGCGCAGCCCGGCCATGTCGCCGCGGATGCCGTCGATGGCCTTGTGCAGGGCGCGCAGCGTCGCGTCGTCCGGCTCCTCCTCCGTGACGACCAGCTCGCCGGTGGTCTCGGACACGACGTTGCGCCACAGCCGCTGCAGGAAGCGGTACGAGCCGACGACGGCCCGGGTGTCCCACGGGCGGGAGACGTCCAGCGGGCCCATCGACATCTCGTACAGGCGCAGGGTGTCCGCGCCGTACTCGTCGGCGATCTCGTCCGGGGCGACGGCGTTCTTCAGGGACTTGCCCATCTTGCCGGCCTCGCGCTTGACCGGCTCGCCCTGCCAGAAGTACTTGCCGTCGCGCTCCTCGACCTCGGCGGCGGGCACCGGGAAGCCGCGCTCGTCGCGGTAGACGTCCGCGGTGATCATGCCCTGGTTGAACAGCTTGTGGAACGGCTCGACGGAGGAGACGTGGCCCAGGTCGTGCAGCACCTTGTGCCAGAAGCGGGCGTACAGCAGGTGCAGCACGGCGTGCTCGGCACCGCCGACGTACAGGTCGGCGCCGCCGGCCGGCTTGGCCTCGGTGGGGCCCAGCCAGTAGCGCTCGTTGGCCGGGTCGGCCACCGCGTCGGCGTTGGTCGGGTCAACGTAGCGCAGGTCGTACCAGCAGGAACCCGCCCAGTTGGGCATGGTGTTGGTCTCGCGGCGGTACCTGCGGACGCCGTCGCCCAGGTCCAGCTCGACGTTGACCCAGTCCTCGTTGCGGGACAGCGGGGTCTCCGGCGAGGAGGCGGAGTCGTACGCGTCGTAGGTGCGCGGCGAGTAGTCGTCGACCTCCGGGACCTCGACCGGCAGCATCGACTCGGGCAGCGCGTGCATCACGCCGTCCTCGTCGTAGACGATCGGGAACGGCTCGCCCCAGTACCGCTGGCGGCTGAACAGCCAGTCGCGCAGGCGGTAGTTGACGGTGCCCTCGCCGATGCCGCGCTCGGCCAGCCAGGCGGTGGCGGCGGCCTTGGCGTCGACCACGGTCAGCCCGTCCAGAGACAGGGACGCGGACCCGGACTGCGCCGAATCGCCCTCGGAGCGCACCGAGTTGACGATGACCGAGTCGTAGGTGTCGAAGGCGTCGTCCCACTCCGCCGGGTCCGAGCCACGCCCGTCGGTGGGCTCGACGACGCAGCGCATCGGCAGCCCGAAGGCACGGGCGAAGGCGAAGTCGCGGTGGTCGTGGGCGGGCACGGCCATGATGGCGCCGGTGCCGTAGCCCATCAGCACGTAGTCGGCGATGAACACCGGGACGGACTCGCCGCTGACCGGGTTGACGGCGTAGGCGCCGGTGAAGACACCGGTCTTGACCTTGGCCTCGACCTGGCGCTCGACGTCCGACTTGGCGGCGGCGGCGGCCCGGTAGGCGGCGACGGCCTCGGCGGGGGTGGCGGCGCCACCGGTCCACTCGGCGGGCACGCCCTCCGGCCAGGCAGCGGGGACGATCGAGTCGACCAGGTCGTGCTCGGGCGCCAGCACCATGTAGGTGGCGCCGAACAGGGTGTCGGGCCGGGTGGTGAAGACGGTGATCTTCCCGCCGTCGACCGCGAAGTCGACCCGGGCACCCTCGGAACGGCCGATCCAGTTGCGCTGCTGCAGCTTGATGGCCTCGGGCCAGTCCAGCAGGTCCAGGTCGGCGATCAGGCGGTCGGAGTACGCGGTGATGCGCATCATCCACTGGCGCAGGTTGGACTTGAACACCGGGAAGTTGCCGCGCTCGGAGCGGCCGTCCGCGGTGACCTCCTCGTTGGCCAGCACGGTGCCCAGGCCCGGGCACCAGTTGACCGGCACCTCCTTGGCGTACGCCAGGCGGTACTCGCCCAGCACCTCGTCGCGCTCACCGGCGGACAGTTCGGCCCAGGCGCGACCGCCCGGCACCTCACGCGCGCCGGACTCGAACTGGGCGACCAGCTCGGCGATCGGGCGGGCCTTGCCGGCCGCCTCGTCGTACCAGGAGTTGAAGATCTGCAGGAAGATCCACTGCGTCCAGCGGTAGTAGTCCGGGTCGATCGTGGAGATCGAGCGGCGCGGGTCGTGGCCCAGGCCCAGCCGGCGCAGCTGGTGGCGCATGTTGGCGATGTTGGCCTCGGTGGAGACCCGCGGGTGGGTGCCGGTCTGCACCGCGTACTGCTCGGCGGGCAGGCCGAAGGCGTCGTAGCCCAGCGTGTGCAGCACGTTGTGGCCGGTCATCCGCTGGTAGCGGGCGAAGACGTCGGTGGCGATGTAGCCCAGCGGGTGGCCGACGTGCAGGCCCGCGCCCGAGGGGTACGGGAACATGTCCATGATGAAGCTGTGCGGCTTCGCGGCGACGTCGCCGGCGGCCGGGTCGGCCAGCTCACCGGTGGGGTTGGGGGCGTGGAAGGTGCCCTCCTTCTCCCAGATGTCCTGCCAGCGGGACTCGATCTCCGCCGCCAGCGCGGCGCTGTACCGGAACGGCTCGGTCGCGGTCTCGGCCGCGCCGGACGCAGGGGTCGTCTCGCTCATGGTCCTTCAAGCTCCATCGGTGTCAGTTGGCGAACCGCGACGCGGCCGACCGTGGACCCGTCCCACGACGCGGGCGGGGGCGGAAAACAAAAAATCCCCTCGCAGGAGGGGACGCCACGCCGACTCCGGCACCGCCCGAGGGCGCGGCCGGTCCTGGTCAGCGCGGCCGGCTAAGGAGCAGGCGCACGGTTCGCATGGGCTCAGGGTACCGCAAGCAGGTCAGCGGTCTCCTGGCCGTCCGCGCCGCCCCGCCATCCCGCAGTCCCGCAGTCCCGCACCGCCTACGGCGCAGCCGCCCGCCCCGCCCCGCCGTTCCGCAATCCCGCCGCCCCGCCGTCTCGCTGCCCCACCCCGCCGTCCCGCAGCCCCGCCGCCTCGAAGTCCCGCAGCGCCCTGGCCAGCCGCTCCGACTGCATCCCCGCCGCGAGCGAGCGCGCCAGCCCCGCCGTCCGGGCCGCCTCGCGCTGGTCGCCGAGCCGCCGGTGGGTCTCGGCCAGCCGGACCATCAGCAGCGCCTTGGAACGGGCCCGCCCCGGCCCGAGCCCGGCGACGGCCTCGGCGAGCAGGGCCTTCGCCATCCGGTGCTGACCGAGCGCCAGTCGCCCCTCCCCCACCATCCCGGCGAGGTCGGCCCGGGCCTCCTCGGTGCCGGGGACGCCGTCGAGCTCGGCGAAGGCCCGGGCGGCGGCCTCCTCGGCCCGCTCGACCTCGCCGCGGCGGCCGTGGGCGCGGGCGATCCGGCCGTACTGGCGGGCCCGCCCGGTGGGGCTGAGCGCGGGCCCGTGGGCGTCCAGGGCGGTGCGCAGCGCGGTGACGGCGTCCAGGCCGCGCCCGCCGCTGCCCTGGGTGGCGAGGGCCACCAGCGCGCCGAGCCCGGCGACCCCGAGCCGGACGTCGCCACTGACGTGGGCGGCGCGCAGCGCGGCGACGAAGGCCCGCTGGGCGGCCGCGTCGTGGCCGAGGTCGAATGCGGCCCAGCCGGCCAGCCGGGCCAGCCTGCTGGCGGTGCCGTACAGTTCGCGGCCGAGTCGTTCGTCGTACGCGCCGAGCTCCAACAGCTTGGCCAGCATGGCGAGTTCGGCGCGGGTGGGGCCGAGGACGAGGCCGCCGCCGCAGGAGCGTTCGAGGCGCTGCTTGCTGCGGTAGGAGAGGCCGAGCTCACCGGCCAGGGTGGGGTCCACGCGCAGCGCGCCCTCGCCGCCGCCGACCGGCGGCGGCGGCGAGGAGAGCCGTTCGGCGGCGTGGTCGAGGTCGGCGCCGCGGAACAGGTCGGTGAGCCGGACCGGTCCGGCGTCGGTGGCGGCCTCACGCAGCGCGGTCTGGGCGGTGTCGGCGGTCCACGGGTCGGTGAGCAGCCGGGGCGAGAGGATCTTGGCGCCGCGGTGGCCGCCCATCCGGCCCCAGAGCTGCTCGTAGGTGACGGCTATGCCGAGGGTGCGGCTGAGCACCTCGCAGACCGTCTGGTCGTGCGGGCTGCGCGGCACCATGCCGCGGTCGCGCCACTTGTACGGGGCGGTGGAGCTGATCGCCAGACCCGGCGGGAGGGCGAGGCTCACCTCACGGGCGAGCCGTTCCGGACTCCAGCCGAGCTGGTGCAGTATCCGGGCCAGCTCCTCGTTCCGCCTTCGCTGCAGATCGGCCATGGCACGACGGTAGCGGTCTTTCCCTCCCGCCCGCCGGTGGCATGCACACAACGGCGAAGAGCCGCCCCCCGTAACGGGAGGCGGCTCTCTGTCACTGTGGAGCTATGGGGAATTGAACCCCAGACCTCTTGCATGCCATGCAAGCGCTCTACCAACTGAGCTATAGCCCCTTGACCTGCGATGTCGCCGGGTTTCCCGTCGTTTCCGTCCGGTTTCCCTCGGCGACATCGACTACTTTACACGGTCCTGGGCGTGCTCCTGAAATCCGTTTCCCGAGCCCACCACCGCCGGCCACGGCAGCTGGCACGGCCAACACCGCGCCACCCACGCCACCGCCCGCGCCAGCTACCCCGTCAGCGCACCACCCGCGCCAGCCACCCCGTCAGCGCGCCACCCGCGCCAGCCACCCCCGTCAGCGCACCGCCCGCCGGCTCCACGCCGCGAACCCCGCCCCGACCAGCACCACCGCGCCGTTGACCGCCAGCGTCACCAGCAGCGCGTGCCCCGACTCCCCGGCCGACGCCGGCAGGTCCACCTGCCCGAGGAACACCGAGCCGATCACCGCGACCCCGGTCATCTGCCCGAGCTGCAGGACGGTCACCGTCACCCCGCTGGCGTCGGCCGCGTCCTCCGGTGCCACCCCCGCCAGCGCCCGGGCGAACAGCGGGGCGTAGGCGCAGCCGGCGACCAGGCCGAGCGCGGCCGTCTCCACCAGCACCACCGCCCCGATCCCGTCGCCGCCGCCGAGCAGCACCCCCAGCAGCAGGTAGCCGCCGCCGAGCAGTACCCCGGCGAGCACCGGCAGCGGGCCGTGCAGCCGGCCCGGCAGCCGGTGCCAGCGCAGGCTGGCCAGGCCGAAGCCGACCGCGACGGGCGCCGAGCAGAGCCCGGCCCGCAGCGCGCTGTGGCCGAGGGCCGCCTGCTGGTGGAGGGCGAAGGTGAACATGAAGCCCGCGTAGGCGGCCATGATCGTGAACAGTCCGACGGCGGCGGGGCGCAGCCCGGGGGCGCGCAGCACCCGGCCGGGGATCAGCGGCTGCCCGCCCCGCCGGGCGACCCGGCGCTCGACCGCCACGAACAGGCCGAACAGCAGCGCGCTGCCCGCGATCATCGCCCAGCCCCAGACCGGCCAGCCGAGCTCGTTGCCGAGCACCAGCGGCACCACCAGCAGGGCGAGCGCCGAACCCAGCACCATCAGTCCGGGGACGTCGAAGCCGCGCGAGGCATCACCGGGCAGTCTCGGCAGGAGCCGGGCGCCGGCCACCAGCAGCACCAGCCCGATCGGCACGTTGACCAGGAACACCGGCCGCCACCCGGTGCCGAACAGGTCGGCGCTGACCAGCACCCCGCCGAGCACCTGCCCGAGCGCGACGCCGACGGCCAGCACCGCCGAGTAGAGGCCGATCGCCCGGGTGCGGGCGGCCCCGGTGAAGGTGCGCTGGAGCAGGCTCATCACCTGCGGCACCATCAGGGCCGCGCCCGCGCCCTGGAGCAGCCGGAAGGCGATCAGCGAGCCGGTGGTCGGGGCGAGTCCGCAGGCCAGCGAGGCGAGGGTGAAGGCGGCCAGGCCCAGTTGGAACAGCCGGCCGAAGCCGTACCGGGCGCCGAGGCGGGCGCCGGTGATGAGCAGGACGGCGTAGGCGACGGTGTAGCCGGCGATCACGAACTGCAGGGCGGCGCCGGAGGCGCCCAGGTCGGTCCGGATGGTCGGCACCGCGACGTTGACGATGGAGCTGTCGAGCACGGCCATGCACTGCCCGCTCAGCACGATCGCGAGGAGCGGCCCGGGCCGTGCGGCCGGTGCCCCGGTGGTGCCCGCGGCCGCGCCGGGCCGGGTCTGGAGGTCGGTCATGGCCACCAGCCTGGGGCGGCGCCGGTACTGGTGGTTAGAGCCTGCCGATCCTGGTACTGGCAGCACCTGTATCGCCCGCGCCCGCTGCGGCACGATGGACGGCATGACCGTGCTGGAGGAACTCCCCGCCGCGACCGGCGGCCGTGAACGGCGGCGCACCGAGCTGGCCCGCTTCCTGAAGGCCTGCCGGGCGCGGGTCACCCCGGAGGACGTCGGCCTGCCGCCGGGGCTGCGCCGCCGCACCCCGGGGCTGCGGCGCGAGGAGGTCGCGCAGCTCGCCGGGGTGGGGGTGACCTGGTACACGTGGTTGGAGCAGGGGCGGCCGATCAACGCGAGCGAGCAGGTGCTGCTGGCGGTGGCCCGGGCGCTGCGGCTGGACGGCACCGAGCGCCAGCACCTGTTCCGGCTGGCCGGGGCGACCCCCTCGGCGCTGACCCGCCCGGCCCCGCCGGAGCTGAGCCCGGCGATCCAGGTGATCCTGGACTCACTGGCGCCGCTGCCGGCCGCGGTCTCCAACACCCGGTTCGACGTGCTGAGCTTCAACCGGCCGTACCGCTCGCTGTTCGGCACCGAGCGGATGCGCCCGTCCCACGGGGTGTTCTTCAACAGCCTCTGGTGCATGCTGACCGCGCCGGAGTGCTGCAACCCGTGCGACAACCCGGAGGAGACCCTGCCGCGGATGGTGGCGGTGCTGCGCTCGGCGTACGGCCGGCACGTCGGCGAGCCGGCCTGGGAGGAGCACGTGCGGCAACTGTCGGCCCGCAGCGAGCTGTTCCGGGAGCTGTGGGACCGCCAGGAGGTGTCGCCGCCGAAGACCCTGCTGCGGATCTTCCGCCACCCGGAGCTCGGTGTGATGCGGCTGAACGCCACCTATCTGACGATGCCGGGCGTGCCCGAGTGCTACATCGTCGTGTACGTCCCGGAGGGCCCGGACGACCGCGAGCTGGTGGAGCGGCTCAACTCCCTGCCGCCGGGCGGCTGGCGGCACACCTGCAAGCCCTGAGCGCCGGGGACCACGGAAACCACGGAAACCACGAGAGGCCGCCACCCTCGGGTGACGGCCTCTCGAACTACTGTGGAGCTATGGGGAATTGAACCCCAGACCTCTTGCATGCCATGCAAGCGCTCTACCAACTGAGCTATAGCCCCGCGACACTGGCGACCTGGCTCCGGAACTCCGATGTCCACGACCGCCGATGCGGAGTGGAGCTATGGGGAATTGAACCCCAGACCTCTTGCATGCCATGCAAGCGCTCTACCAACTGAGCTATAGCCCCGCACTCACCGGATCTCCCGCTTCCCTTCCGGGCCGCGTTCCTTCCCTGCGAACGAGGAAGACTCTAGCTGGTCAGGCCCGGAACTGCGAAATCCGCTCCTTCCGGGCCCCCTCGAAGCCTCCGTCACCGGCACTCGCGACGCCCCCGTCACCGGGTGCCTGCCGCCGAGCCCCCGTCGCCGAGTGCCGTCAGGTGTCGTCGCCGATCACCGGCTGCGGGAGCGTGCCCGCGTTGTGCTCCAGCAGCCGCCAACCGCGCGCCCCGCTGCCGAGCACCGACCAGCAGCAGTTGGACAGCCCGCCGAAGCACTCCCACAGGGGAGGCTCCAGGCCCAGCAGCCGCCCGAGCATGGTCCGGATGGTGCCGCCGTGGCTGACCACGACCAGGGTGCCGTTCTCCGGCAGCTTGGCGACCGCCTCCAGCACCACCGGCACCGAGCGGTCGGCGACCTCGGTGGACAGCTCGCCGCCACCGCGGCGCACCGGCTCCCCGGCCGCCCAGGCCGCGTACTCCTCCGGGTGGCGCTCGCGGATCTCGGCGTTGGTCAGGCCCTGCCAGGAGCCCGCGTACGTCTCCCGCAGCCCCTCGTGGTGCTGCACGTCCAGTCCGGTGACCGCGGCCAGCTCGTCGGCGGTGCGCCGGGCGCGCTTGAGGTCCGAGGAGATCAGCAGGTCGGGGCGCAGGCCGGAGAGCAGCCGGGCCGCCCGCTGGGCCTGCAGCACGCCCTGGCCGGTCAGGTCGATGTCCGTGGTGCCCTGGAAGCGCGATTCGAGGTTCCAGGAGGTCTGGCCGTGCCGCCAGAAGACGATGCGCGGGCCGCGCGCGTCCCTACTCAGTGCAGGTCCTCGGGCTTGCCGAAGTCGTCGGCCGGGGCGACGGCGTTGCCGGCGTCGTCGGTGATCGCGTCGGGGCGGTTGCGCGACTCCAGGGCGTCCGCGGGCAGGGGCAGCTCGGGGCAGTCCTTCCAGAGGCGGTCCAGCGAGTAGAAGGAGCGCTCCTCGGAGTGCTGGACGTGCACGACGATGTCCAGGTAGTCGAGCAGGATCCAGCGGCCCTCGCGCTCGCCCTCGCGGCGCACCGGCTTGATGTCCAGCTGCTCGCGCAGCTGGTCCTCGATCTCCTCGGCGATCGAGCGGACCTGGCGGTCGTTGTTCGCGGAGGCGATCAGGAAGGCGTCGGTGATCGACAGCACCTCGCTGACGTCGAAGGCGATGATGTTGTGCGCGAGCTTGTCGGCCGCCGCCTGGGCGGCGACGTTGATGAGCTGCTGGCTGTGGTCGGTGACGGTCACGGTGTTCTTCCGGCTCGGCGGCTTGGGGCGGCCCCCGCACGGCGGCAGGGGTCGCCTTCCAGGATCTCACGCCGTTCCCGCGGCCTCGGAACGCTTTTCCGGGGCCGCGGGGGCGGGCGAGGGGCCGGAGCCGCTCCGCTACGGGGTCTTCGGCGGCTGGTAGTCCTTGCCGAGCACGACCACCAGGTCCGCGTTCTGGGCGTCGCCGACCTTCTTCACCGCCGTGTCCGGCAGCCCCAGGCTGGTCGCCAGGGACTTCGCCGCGCCCTGCCGGGCGTCGTCGGTGTAGCGGATCTCACTGGTGGCCTGCGGCGCGGTCTTGGCGCCGCCCGGGATGAACGTCAGGCCCGAGTTGACGATCTGGACCTGGGCCGCGGCGCCCGCCGCGTCGTTGCCGGAGGCGTCCTGGAGCGAGACCCGGGCGGGGGCGTCGCCGGCCGCCGCGGACTTCACGGTGCCGCCGAGCACGTCCTTGACCTGCTTGCCGGCGGTGGCCTCGTCCAGGGTGCCGTCCGGCTTGACGGTCAGCGCGGTGGTGCCGAAGTGGCCGTCCTTGGCCTGCTGGGAGAGCTGGGCGAGCACGCCGGCCAGGGCGTCCTCGGGCAGCGAGGGGTCGAGCACCGCGTTCATCCGGTGCACGTCGTCCTTGGCGTCCTTGAACTGGGTCGGCATGGTGCGCACCACGGCGTCCATGACCTGGCCGAACCGGGCCAGTTGGGCGTCCCGGTTCTCGCCCGGGCCCTGGAGGGTGGCGTAGGCGACCGCGGCCTTCCCGCTGAGCAGGGTGTTCTTGCCCGCCGCGGAGAGCAGCTTGCCGTCCGGCTTGCCGCCCTCGTGGGTCTCGGCGTTGGTGTCCACCCGGACGCCGCCGAGCTGGGAGACCAGCAGTTCCAGGTACGGGGTGTCCAGCCGCCAGGTGCCGGCCACCGGGGCGCCGAGCACGGTGGACAGGCCGTCGCGGGTCGCCGAGGCGCCGATCGCGTCCATGGCCTGGCCGACCGTGGTCACCGGCGGGTCGCCCGGGCCGGGCAGCCGCAGCACGTCGGGCAGCAGCAGCACCGTGCCCTTGTGCCCGGAGGCGTCGTCGACCAGCAGCGCGCTGGACACCTTGCCCTGGAGGTCGCGCAGGTGGACGACGTTGACCTGCCGCCCGCCCGCCGCGGCGGCCGCGGTCGGCTTGTCCCCGGTGAACCACAGGTAGCCGCCGACGCCGCCGGCCGCGAGCGCCAGCACCACGCCGAGGCCGATCAGCCGGTTCTTGAGCTTGCGGCGGCGCTCGGCGCGCACCTCGCTGCGGGACTCGGCGAACTTCAGCCAGTCGATGACGTCCTCGGACTCCTCCGCCTCCTCGTCGACGAAGGTGAACTCGCCCGTCTGGTAGGAGTCCTTGGGCGCCCGGCTGCCGGCCTTCCCGGGCCGGGCCCCGGCCACCTGCTCGGAGGGCGCTTCCGCCGCGGCCGGGGTGGCCTCCGCGGCCGGCCGGGGGGTCCGGCGGCGCGGCGGCGGTACGACGGCGGGCCCCGCCGGGGCGGACGGCTCCGGGGCGGACGGCTGGGGCACGGTCGGCTGCGGCTCGGCGACCACCGGCGCGGCCTGGTACGGCTGCTGGTACCCCTGCTGCCCCTGGTACCCCTGCTGCTGGTAGCCCCCGTACGGGTCCTGCCCGTACACCGGCTGCCCGTACTGGTCGTACGTCGGCGGCTCGTACTGCTGCGGCTCGTACTGCCGCGGTTCGTACTGCTGCCCGTACCCCTGCTGCTGCGGGAACTGCCCGGTCTGCTGGTAGCCCTGGGCCGCCTGGGCCTGCTGCCCGCCGTACGTGCCCTGCCCGTACACCGGCTGCCCGTACTGGTCGTACTGGTCGTACGCCTGCGGCTCGTACTGCTGGTCGTACTGCTGCCCGTACGCCGGGGGCTGCTGCTGCCCCTGCGGGTGTCCCTGACCCTGGCCCTGCCCCTGGTACGGCTGCTGGTACTGGCCGGTGGACCACTCCTCCGGCTGCTGCCCGCCGTTGCCGCTGCCGTTACCGCTGCGATCGGTCACGCCCGCTCCTGGCTCAGGTCCCGTGCGGCGCGTACAGCGCCCGCTTGTCGATGTAGCGGACCACCCCGTCCGGGACGAGGTACCAGACCGGCTCGCCCTTGGCGACCCGGTTGCGGCAGTCCGTGGAGGAGATGGCCAACGCCGGGACCTCCACCAGGGAGACCCCGCCCACCGGAAGCCCGGCGTCCGACAGAGTGTGCCCCGGACGGGTGCAGCCGATGAAGTGGGCCAGCGAGAAGAGTTCGTCCGAGTCGTGCCAGGACAGGATCTGGGCCAGCGCGTCGGCGCCGGTGATGAAGAAGAGGTCGGCGGCCGGGTGCAGAGCGTGCAGGTCGCGCAGGGTGTCGACGGTGTAGGTCGGGCCCTCGCGGTCGATGTCGATCCGGCTCACCGAGAACTGCGGGTTCTCGGCGGTGGCGATGACCGTCATCAGGTAGCGGTCCTCGGCCGGGGTGACCTGGCGGTCGCTCTTCTGCCAGGGCTCACCGGTCGGGACGAAGATCACCTCGTCCAGGTGGAACGCGCTCGCCACCTCGCTCGCGGCGACCAGGTGGCCGTGGTGGATCGGGTCGAAGGTGCCGCCCATCACTCCGAGGCGCTTCTTCACCGGTTCCGGTCCGCCGGGATTCCCGGCCTGCTCTCCCATGCCGCCACACCTTACGCGACGCCCGTTGCGGTGCGGGAACGCCCGTGTGGGGGTTGCCCGCAGATGCGTGAGGGAGCGGCCGGCGCACTGGCCGGACGCTCCCCGAGCCGTCCCGGGACCGGGCTCAGCGGTCCCGGTTGAAGCGGGTGGTGATGAAGAGCAGGAGCAGCAGGATGAACAGCGCGGCGCCGCCCGTCAGCAGCGGGTTCAGGCTGTCGTGGTTGCCCCCCTCGCCCTCGGCGAGCAGGTTCAGGACGGGGAGTGCGGCAGCAGTGCTCATGGTCGGCGGGACCTTCTCGGCTCGGTGAACGGACCTGGGGGGTGGTTCCGGGCCGGTGAGGGCCCATCCGTCATCGTACGGGGGGTTGCGCGGCAACCGCTCGGCGGCCCACCGCCGCTGACCGGGCGTGAGCGAACCGAGTGGGACGCGGCGGCTACTGGCCCCGGAAGGCGCGGGCCATGATCCAGACCAGCAGTCCGATCCCGACGAAGGAGGCGATCACGATGATCCGCAGGAACAGGCCCGGGCCGGCCTCGTCGGAGATGGGTGTGGCCAGGCTGACCAGCGCTTCGGTGGACATCTGAGGGACTCCTCGAACTGCTCGGTACCGCGGCCGGGTCCGGTCTCGGTTCTCCAGGGCATTCAGGGTAAACCGGCCTCACACCGGCACCGCCCACCGGCCCCCGCGCCGCGCCCGGGCCTCCGCCGGCCGGTCCCCACGCCGCCGCCGACCCCTCCCCCGGCGCCCCTCCGACCGCCCCCGGGGACGAGTACGCAACCGCGGACGTTGCACAGGCAGTCGTTGCAGACGAGTCACTGCAGGCGAAGACCAGCGGGGGGCCGGGCGCTGCACCGGGACCGCCGTCGACCAGGAGGTACGCAGACCATGACCGACACGACCGCGAACGCACCGAGCCGCCGTCGCCAACGCTTCCCCGAGATCTCCACCCGGGCCTGGGAGCACCCCGCCGACCGCTCGGCGCTGGTCGCCCTGCGCCGGCTCTCCGGCTTCGACGACGTCCTCAGGAAGCTCGCCGGGCTGGTCTCCGAGCGCTCGATCCGGCTGATGTTCCTGGCCACCGCCGTGAAGACCTCCGAGCGCCAGTTCCCGGAGCTGTACAGCATGGTCCGCGACGCCGCCTACGTGCTCGACCTGGAGCAGGTCCCGGACCTGTACGTCAGCCAGGACCCGACGGTCAACGCGTTCACCATCGGCATCGACACCCCGATCATCGTGGTCACCAGCGGCCTGGTCGAGCTGCTGGACGAGGAGGAGCTGCGCTCCGTCATCGGCCACGAGGTCGGCCACGCGATGTCCGGCCACGCGGTCTACCGGACGATGCTGATGATCCTCACCAACATCGCCACCCGGATCGCCTGGGTGCCGCTCGGCAACCTGGCGATCATGGCCATCGTCACCGCGCTCAAGGAGTGGTTCCGCAAGGCCGAGCTGTCCAGCGACCGGGCCGGCCTGCTCGCCGGGCAGGACCTCCAGGCGTCCATGCGGGCCCTGATGAAGCTGGCCGGCGGGCACAACCTGGCCGAGATGAACGTCGACGCCTTCCTGGAGCAGGCCGAGGAGTACGAGAAGGCCGGGGACCTGCGCGACGGCGTCCTCAAGCTGCTCCAGCTGCTGCCGCAGACCCACCCGTTCGCGGTGGTCCGGGTCGCCCAGCTCAAGAAGTGGGCGGAGAGCGACGAGTACCGCTCGATCATGGCCGGCGCCTACCCGCGCCGCACCGACGACCGGGACGCCTCGGTCGGCGAGCAGTGGAAGGCCGCCGCCGAGCACTACACGACCTCGGTGAAGGAGAGCAAGGACCCGCTGATGGGCCTGCTGCGGGACGTGGCCGGCGGCGCCGCGACCGTCGGCGGCAAGCTGCGGGACACCTTCACCGGCGGCGGCCGCAACGACTCGGGCCCCCGCAACGGCTCCGGGGAGCACGGCGGCTCCGGGAACCGCACCGACGGCTGACCTCGGCGGGGAGCCTCCCCCGCCGCCCGCTCCGGCACCGCTCCGGCACCCACGGCCGGTGACCCGCCCGGGTCACCGGCCGCGCTGCGTCCGGTACCGCTCAAGCCGTCCAGCCCGCGGCCCCGCTCAAACCGTCCAGCCTGCGCCCCCGCTCAGCTCCCGGCCAGCACCCCGCACACCTGCCAGGCCGGCCGCGCGTGGTTACCCGGGTCGACCGGCGTCGGCGCGGCCACCGCCGTGCCCTGCGCGGTGGCCAGCACCGGCTGCAGGAAGCCCGCCATCGAGGTGGTGCACGGCTCCGGGCCGGCCTGCAGCACCGCGTCCACCAGCCGCAGCTGCGCCTGCCCCAGGTCGACCCGGTCGAGCTGGAAGGTCAGCTCGCGCCGCACGGTCTCCAGGGTGACCGGGGCGCCGGCCGGGGCCCCGGCGGGCTTCAACGCGTAGACGAAGGTGTGGTCGGTGATGATCTGCAGCGTCCCGCCGTCCGACTCGTCGACCCGCATCGCGCCGACCACCTTCACGGTGTCGGAGGCCAGCGCGACCTGCGCCGGGTCGAAGCGGACGATCCAGCCGGTCACCGCGTGGTGCCGGTCGTCCACCGGCTGGGCGACGCTCGCGTCGAACTGGGCCTGCTCACCGGGCGTGACGAAGGCCCGCACGTCCGTGGTGGCGCCCTGGACCAGCGCCGCTGGCGTCAGCGAGGAGGCGACCAGGTAGCGCTGCACGGTGTCGAGGGCCTTGGTCACCTCGACCTTGCTGAAGTGCTCGGTGCCCGCGCCGCTCGGGGTGTTCAGTCCGGCCGCCCCGTCGCCGTACCCGGGCGGCAGCGCGGCGAAGGGGTGCGCCGGGTCGGCGACCGGGCGTACGGCCGAAGCCGGGCTCAACGCGACCAGGCTGACGGTCAGTTGACTGCCCTCCGGCCGGGCCGGGATCCCCTTGGGCGAGTTCACCCCGAAGTACACCGCGGCCCCGAAGGCCAGCAGGATGAGCAGCAGCAGGGCCAGCGCCTGACGCGGCACGCTGCCCAGCGGCCCGAGCCGCACCCGGGCCCGGGTGGCCTTGCCGAAGGAGCCCGCGAGCCGCTCCCGGGCGGACAGTTCCTGGATCCGGGCAGCCCGGACGAACGACTCGTCGAAGACGACGGACCGGAACTCGTCCTCATTGCCGGAACCGCCCTCGGGCGTACCCTCAGGAGGCTCGCGCGGGTCACCCATAGCACCAGGGTAGGCGCACACCGGGCCCGCCACGAGGGCCCCGGCGCAGATTGCCGGGAACGCTCCGTGACCACCGCCCCGGGGCGTGCGCCCCTGGACACTTCCCGGAGCCGCGCTACGGGGTCGACGCCACCAGTGACGGCTCGGCCGGCGCCGACCGGGGGTCCGCGCCCGGGCTGCTGCTGCCGGACTCCGGGCGCCGGGGCGCCCCCGAGGAGCCGCCCACGCCCTGGTAGACCGCCGCGACCGCCACCGCCACCAGGCTCACGCCCATGATCACGGCCAGCACCCAGGCCACCGGCCGGTGCCAGCGCTGCTGGGCCACGTACCGCCCGCGGGCCCGCACCGGGTCGTGGCGCCGACCCCAGCGCCGGCCCTGGCGGCCGGCCGCCCGGCCCGGGCCCGACCAGGGGTCGGGGTAGAGGTGGTCCTCGTCGAGTCCGCTCGGGTACGGGCGCAGCTCCAGCGGCAGCCCGTCCCCGGCCGGCACGTCATAGCTCCAGCCCGGTCCCGCGGAATCCGGCTCGAACCGCGCCTCGGCGGCGGCGAGCTGCCGCTCCTTGGCGGTCGGCTCGTGCACGGCGGCGGACCGGACGAAGGCCTCATCGAAGACCACGGTGGCGAACTCGTCGTCCGCACCACCGTGGTCGGCGCCGTCGGGGTACGGCAAGCCCCCCACATCCTCAGCCACGGATTCAGCGTATTACCGGCCGGGCGATTTGTCTGTGGCTCCCGGCAGTTGGTCCGTCACACGTGTGACGACCGCCCCGCGCGGCGCCCTCACCCGGCGTCCGCGCCCCCGCCCACGGTCTGCGTCGCCTCGCCGCGGACATGCCCGTCACCAGTGACGATGTACTTGGTGCTGGTCAGCTCCGGCAGGCCCATCGGGCCGCGGGCGTGCAGCTTCTGGGTGGAGATGCCGATCTCCGCGCCGAAGCCGAACTCACCGCCGTCGGTGAACCGGGTGGAGGCGTTGACGGCCACCGTGGTCGAGTCCACCAACTGGGTGAACCGGCGGGCGGCGGCCTGCGAGGTGGTGACGATCGCCTCGGTGTGGCCCGAGGACCAGCGGCGGATGTGCTCCACGGCCGCGTCCAGCGAGGGCACCACGGCCGCCGCCAGGTCGTACGAGAGGTACTCGGCGCCCCAGTCCTCGTCGGTGGCGGGCACCGCGGTGACGCCGGTGCCCTCGGCGGCCTTGAGCACCGCCTCGTCACCGTGCACCGTCACCCCGGCCTCGGCCAGGGCGGCCAGCGCGAGCGGCAGGAAGGCGTCCGCGACGTCCTGGTGCACCAGCAGCGTCTCGGCGGAGTTGCAGACGCTGACCCGCTGCGCCTTGGAGTTCAGCAGGATGCCGACGGCCATCGCCAGGTCGGTCCGGGCGTCCACGTACACGTGGCAGTTGCCGGTGCCGGTCTCGATCACCGGGACGGTCGACCCCTCGACCACGGTGCGGATCAGCGAGGCGCCGCCGCGCGGGATCAGCACGTCGACCAGGCCGCGGGCGCGCATCAGCTCCTGCACCGAGTCCCGGCTCTCCCCCGGGACGAGCTGGATCACGTCGGCCGGCAGCCCGGCCGCGACGACGGCGTCCCGCAGGACGGCGACCAGCGCGGTGTTGGAGCGGTAGGCGGAGGCGGAGCCGCGCAGCAGCACCGCGTTGCCGGACTTGAGGCAGAGCGCGGCGGCGTCCACGGTGACGTTCGGCCGGGCCTCGTAGATGATGCCGACCACGCCCAGCGGCACCCGCACCTGACGCACGTCCAGGCCGTTCGGCAGGGTGTAGCCGCGCACCACCTCGCCGACCGGGTCGGCCAGGCCGGCCACGTCCCGCACGTCCGAGGCGATCGCGGCGATCCGCTCGCCGGTCAGGCTCAGCCGGTCGACCACCGACTCGGCCGTCCCCGCCGCGCGGGCCCGGGCCACGTCCTCGGCGTTGGCCTCGACGATCTCGGCGCTGCGGGCGACCAGCGCGTCCGCGATCGCCAGCAGCGCGGCGTCCTTGGCCCGGCGCGGCAGCGGGGCGAGCGCGGCGGCCGCCTCCCGGGCACGGCGCGCTACGGCGAGGACGGGGCTGTCGGCGGTGGCGAGGTCGCTGGTCATGCCGCAAGGGTAGCGACTGCACCCGCTCCGCCGAGCCGTCATTTCGCCGGGTGAGACGGCGCACGGACGGCTCCGCGCGCCCTCGATACGCGGTACGCCCTGCCTCGGTACGCGGTACGCCCCGCCCTCAGTACGGGTGCACCCCGCCCAGGTGCGGCGGCGGATCGCCGAAGCCCTCGGCGACCCGCTTGTGGTACGTCGCCCGGTCGACCACCTCCAGCCCGACGATCTCCCACGGCGGCAGGCTCGCGGTCACCTTGTGCTCGCCCCACAACCGCAGCGCTATCGCCGCCGCGTCGTGCAGGTCCCGGGCCTGCTCCCAGTAGCGGATCTCGGCGTGGTCGGCCGCGTAGCGGGCGGTCAGGAAGAACGAGTGGTCGTGCGCCAGCCGCTCCAGCGAGGCCCGCAGCGCGGACAGCGGCGTGGTCTGCCCGGCCACGCTCAGCACCACGTGCCACAGCCGGGCCTGCTCCGGCACGCTGGGCGGATCCGCCGCCTGCGCGCGCTGCGGCCGCAGCCGGCGCACCCCGCCGGACCCCTGCGACGGCGGACCGGCCGGCTCGGCGGGGCCGTCCCCGCGTCCGCCGTCGATGCTGGTCAGCCGCCGGCCCGCCGTCCCTCCGGTCAGCGCTGCCTCGCGCCTGCGTTCCACCGGCGGCCTCCTGTTCGGCGATCTCGTGTCGTCCCGCACCGGCCCGCCGGCCCCCGGCCGACCGGTACGGCTGCGCCCCTCCTCGCCCGCGGCCGGGCCGCTCCCGGTACGGAGCGGCCCGCCGACCGCGCTGCGCCGTACGGCCGCCGGCCGTACGGCCGGTCAGCCGTGCAGAACGACCAGGTCGTCGCGGTGGACGACCTCCCGCTCGTACCCGGCGCCGAACTCCTGGGCCAGGTCGCGGGTGGACCGGCCGAGCAGGCGGGGCAACTCCCTCGCATCAAAGTTGACCAGTCCGCGAGCCACGATGTGGCCGTTTTCGGCAAGAAGGTCCACCGGATCACCCGCGGCGAACTCCCCGTCGACCTTGGTCACCCCGGCGGGCAGCAGCGAGGCGCCGCCGGAGACGACCGCCTCGACCGCGCCCGCGTCCAGGTGCAGGGCGCCGCGCGGGCTGCTGGCGTGGGCCAGCCAGAGCATCCGGTCGGAGGTGCGGCTGCCGGTGCGCCGGAAGAGCGTGCCGGTGGGCCGCCCGGCCAGCGCGTCGGCGGCGTGGCTGGCGGCGGTGAGCACCACCGGGATGCCCGCGCCGGTGGCGATCCGGGCCGCCTCCACCTTGGTGACCATGCCGCCGGTGCCGACGCCCGCCTTGCCGGCGCTGCCGATCTGGATGCCGTCGAGGTCGTGCGGGCCGCTCACCTCGGCGATCCGGCTGGTGCCGGGCCGGGACGGGTCGCCGTCGTAGAGGCCGTCCACGTCGGAGAGCAGCACCAGCAGGTCGGCCCGGACCAGGTGGGCGACCAGTGCGGCCAGCCGGTCGTTGTCCCCGAACTTGATTTCGGCGGTGGCGACGGTGTCGTTCTCGTTGACGATCGGCATCGCGCCCATCGCCAGCAGCTGGTCCAGCGTCCGGTAGGCGTTGCGGTAGTGGGCGCGGCGGCTGGCGTCCTCGGCGGTGAGCAGCACCTGGCCGACCCGGATGCCGTACCGGGCGAAGGAGGCGGTGTACCGCGCGACCAGCAGCCCCTGGCCGACGCTCGCGGCGGCCTGCTGGCGGGCCAGGTCCTTGGGCCGCTTGTCCAGGCCGAGCGGGGCGAGCCCGGCGGCGATGGCGCCGGAGGAGACGAGCACCACCTCGGGCGCCCCGGGGCGGCTGCGCACCTTGGCGAGCGCGTCCACCAGGGCGTCCACCCGGTCGGCGTCCAGGCCGCCGGCCGCCGTGGTGAGTGAGGAGGAGCCGACCTTGACCACGATCCGCCGTGCGGTCAGCACCTCCTCCCGCAGTGAGTCCTCGCTCATCTCGCTGTACGCCCTTCCGGTGTGGTGCGGGTGCGGCGGGGCCCGGCCCGGCCGTCATGGCCGAAATCTACGCGATCCCCGCAGGTCGTCCCCAGGGGGTTTCACCGGCTGGACTCGCCCCGACCACCGGGCCGGACCCGGCCTACCCGCTCAACTTCCAGTCCCCGCAGGCGAGGTGATGGTGCGTCATAGCACAACGAAGCGGACGGCCCCGCCACCTCGACAGGTGGCGGGGCCGTCCGCTGCGCGGCGGGGCCGACTCAGTGGTCCTCGTCGCGGGTGGACTCAATGGTCCTCGACGAGGAGCCGACTCAGTGGTCCTCGTCGTCCTCGATCGCGGCCTGCCGACCGCTGGAGAGCGCCTCGAAGGCGAGGAACTCGGCCTCGGCCGCGTCCCGGCCCTTCTGCTTCTCACGGCGGCGGTCGACCGCCGGGCGCTGGGTCTCCATCCGGTGGTCCTCACCGCGACGGCCGAGCATCTCGGCGCCGGCGGCCATGGTCGGCTCCCAGTCGAAGACGACGGCGTTCTCGTCCGGGCCGATGATGACGGTGTCGCCCTCGTGCGCGCCGACCTTCCACAGCCGGTCCTCGACCCCGAGGCGGGCCAGCCGGTCGGCCAGGTAGCCGACGGCCTCGTCGTTGCTGAAGTCGGTCTGACGGACCCAGCGCTCCGGCTTGACGCCGCGGATGCGGTAGGCGCCGTCCTCCTCCTCGATGGTGAAGCCCGCGTCGTCGACGGCGGTGGGCCGCAGCACGATCCGGGTGGACTCCTCGACCGGCTTGGCGGCACGCGCCTCGGCGACGATCTTCGCCACCGCGAAGCTCAGCTCGCGCAAACCCTTGCGGGAGGCGGCGGAGACCTCGAACACCTGGTAGCCGCGCTCCTCCAGCGAGGCGCGGGTCAGGTCGGCGATGTCCTGGCCGTCCGGGACGTCCACCTTGTTGAGCGCGACCAGGCGCGGGCGGTCCTCCAGACCGCCGTACTCGGCGAGCTCGGCCTCGATGGTCTCCAGGTCGGTCAGCGGGTCGCGGCCGGGCTCCAGGGTGGCGCAGTCCAGCACGTGCACCAGCACCGAGCAGCGCTCGACGTGCCGCAGGAACTCCAGGCCCAGGCCCCGGCCCTGGCTGGCGCCCGGGATCAGGCCGGGCACGTCGGCGATGGTGTAGACGGTGTCACCCGCGGTGACCACGCCGAGGTTGGGGACGAGGGTGGTGAACGGGTAGTCCGCGATCTTCGGCTTGGCGGCGGAGAGCACCGAGATCAGCGAGGACTTGCCGGCGCTCGGGTAGCCGACCAGGGCCACGTCGGCGACGGACTTGAGCTCCATCACGATGTCGCGGGACTCGCCGGGCTCGCCGAGCAGCGCGAAGCCGGGGGCCTTGCGGCGGGCCGAGGCGAGCGCGGCGTTGCCGAGGCCGCCGCGGCCGCCCTGGGCGGCGACGAAGCTGGTGCCGTGGCCGACCAGGTCTGCGAGCACGTTGCCCTTGCGGTCCAGCACCACGGTGCCGTCCGGCACCAGCAGGACGAGGTCGTCGCCCTCCGCGCCGGTGCGGTTGCCGCCCGCGCCCGGCTTGCCGTTGGTGGCCTTGCGCTTGGGCGAGTGGTGGTACTCGAGCAGGGTGGTGACCTGGGCGTCGACGGTCAGGATGACACTGCCGCCCTCCCCGCCGTTCCCGCCGTCCGGTCCGCCGAGCGGCTTGAACTTCTCACGGTGAACGGAGGCGCAGCCGTGGCCTCCGTTACCCGCGGCGACGTGCAGTTCGACGCGGTCCACGAAGGTGGTCATGGTTGTGCCTCCAGTACGGGGAAGGGTTCTTCTACGTGAAGCGCGAAGGGTGGACCGGAGAATTCCGGCCCACCCTTCAGTGTGAGTCCTCAGCAGACTCGGGAGTCCGTTCGGACTCAGGCCTCGACGGCCACGATGTTGACGACCTTGCGGCCGCGACGGTTGCCGAACTGCACCGCACCGGCGGTCAGCGCGAACAGGGTGTCGTCGCCACCACGGCCGACACCGGCACCCGGGTGGAAGTGGGTGCCACGCTGGCGGACGAGGATCTCGCCGGCCGACACGACCTGGCCACCGAAGCGCTTCACGCCGAGGCGCTGGGCGTTCGAGTCACGGCCGTTACGAGTAGAGCTTGCGCCCTTCTTGTGTGCCATTTTTCGCTATCCCCTTACTTGCTGACCGAGTCGATGCTGGTGATGCGCACCGCGGTGTGCTTCTGACGGTGACCCTGACGACGGCGGTAGCCGGTCTTGTTCTTGTAGCGCAGGATGACGATCTTGTCGCCCTTGGTCTGGTCGACCACCTCGGCGTGAGCCTTCACGCCGGCCAGGACCCACGGGTCGGAGGTGACGGCGTCACCGTCGACGACCAGGATGGTCGAGAGCTCCACCGAGTCACCCGGCTTGGCCTCGATACGGTCGATCTCCAGCACGTCGCCGACGGCGACCTTGTGCTGGCGGCCGCCTGCGCGAACGATCGCGTACATGCGGTACCTACTTTCCCAACTCGGTCGGAACTCCCGACGCCAGCCACCTGGGTACGGACACAGGGGCCTCCCTCCGAACGCGCGCGCACGGGGCGCGGTGCTCTCGGAGAGGTGATGTGCTCGGGAGCGCGGCGTAGACACGCCGATGGTCAAGAATACGGACCGGCCGCCCAGGGGGCAAACCGGCCGGTAC
This sequence comes from Kitasatospora sp. NPDC029367, assembly GCF_055569135.1. Lineage (NCBI taxonomy): Bacteria > Bacillati > Actinomycetota > Actinomycetes > Kitasatosporales > Streptomycetaceae > Kitasatospora > Kitasatospora sp. NPDC029367. Next base: position 147,292 of record NZ_JBVHYH010000002.1, on the reverse strand, counting down.
GGCCGGGGGCGGGAAGGACTCCCGCCCCCGGCGTGGGCACTACTCGGCCGCCGTATCACCCTCGGCGGCCGCGGCCTTCTTGGCCGCCGCGCTCGTCCGCTTGGTCGCGGTCTTGCGGGCGGTGGTCTTCTTGGCCGCCGTGGTGGTCTTCTTGGCGGCGGTCTTCTTCGCGGCGGTCTTGCGGGCGGCCCGCTTCTTCGGCGCCGGGGCCTCCTCGGCAGCGGCCTCGGCCTCCACCACGGGGGCCTCCTCCGCGGCGGGAGCCTCGGCGGCCTCCGCGGCCGGGGCCTCGACGACCTCGGCCTCCACGGCGACGGTCCCGGCGGCGGCCTCCGGGGCCACCTCCGCGACGGGCTCGGCCGCGGCCTCGGCCACCGGCTCGGCGGCCGGGGCGGCGGCGGCCAGGGCCGCCTCCAGGGCCGCGTCGGCCTTCGCCTGCAGCACGACGATCTCGGCGGCCTGCGGGGCACCGGCCGGAGCCGTCGCCTTGCGCACCGCGCGGCGGCGCGGACGGCCGGCCGGAGCGGCGGCGGGGGCCTCGGCCACCGGCGCCTCCACGGCCTTCGGCGTCTCGACCACCACGGTCCCGACGGCCGGGGCCTCGACGGCCGGCGCCTCGACGCCCGGGACCTCCAGGGCCAGCTGGCCCTCGATCTCCTCGCGCACCGGCTCGGCCGGCTCCTCGACCGCCTCGGCGACAGCCTCGGCCACCGACCCGGCCTCGACGGCCTGCGGCTCCTCGTGGCCCGCACCGCCCTTGCCCCGGCGACGGCGCTTGCCGCTGCCCGAGCCCGCCTCGACGGCGGCCGCCGGGGCGTGGACGTGGGCGCTCGGCTGCTCCATGTGCACGATCACGCCGCGGCCGTTGCAGTGCACGCAGGCCTCGGAGAAGGACTCCAGCAGGCCCTGGCCGACCCGCTTGCGGGTCATCTGGACCAGGCCCAGCGAGGTGACCTCGGCCACCTGGTGCTTGGTCCGGTCGCGGCCCAGGCACTCCAGCAGTCGGCGCAGCACCAGGTCGCGGTTGGACTCCAGGACCATGTCGATGAAGTCGATCACGATGATGCCGCCGAGGTCGCGCAGCCGCAGCTGGCGCACGATCTCCTCGGCCGCCTCGATGTTGTTCCGGGTGACCGTCTCCTCCAGGTTGCCGCCCTGGCCGACGAACTTCCCGGTGTTGACGTCGATGACGACCATCGCCTCGGTGCGGTCGATCACCAGCGAACCGCCGCTGGGCAGCCAGACCTTGCGGTCCAGCGCCTTCATCAGCTGCTCGTCGATCCGGTAGGTGGCGAACACGTCCACCTCGGAGGTCCACCGCTGGAGCCGCTCGGCGAGGTCCGGGGCCACGTTGGAGACGTACTCGTGGATGGTCTGCCACGCCTCGTCGCCGGAGACGATGACCTTGGTGAAGTCCTCGTTGAAGATGTCGCGGACGACCCGGACGGTCATGTCCGGCTCGCCGTACAGCAGCGCCGGGGCGTTGCCGGTCGCGGCCTTCTTCTGGATGTCCTCCCACTGCTGCTGGAGGCGCTGGACGTCGCGGGTCAGCTCGTCCTCGGAGGCGCCCTCGGCGGCGGTGCGCACGATCACGCCCGCGTCGTCCGGGACGATCTTCTTGAGGATCTGCTTGAGGCGGGCGCGCTCGTTCTCGGGCAGCTTGCGCGAGATGCCGGTCATCGAGCCCTCGGGCACGTACACCAGGTAGCGGCCGGGCAGCGAGATCTGGCTGGTCAGGCGGGCGCCCTTGTGGCCGATCGGGTCCTTGGAGACCTGCACCAGCACGGACTGGCCGGACTTGAGCACCGACTCGATCCGGCGCGGGCCGCCGTGGCCCAGCGCACCGAAGTTGACCTCACCGGCGTACAGCACCGCGTTGCGGCCCTTGCCGATGTCGACGAACGCGGCCTCCATGGACGGCAGCACGTTCTGGACCTTGCCCAGGTAGACGTTGCCGACGTACGAGGTGGCCTGCTCCTTGTTGACGTAGTGCTCGACCAGCACGCCGTCCTCCAGCACGCCGATCTGGGTGCGCAGGCCGTTCTGGCGCACCACCATGACGCGCTCGACCGACTCCCGGCGGGCCAGGAACTCGGCCTCGGTGATGATCGGCACCCGGCGGCGGCCCAGCTCGCGGCCCTCGCGGCGGCGCTGCTTCTTCGCCTCCAGACGGGTGGAGCCCTTGATGGACTGCACCTCGTCCGGGTCGAACGACGGCTCGGTGGAGCGGCGGCGCGGCTCGCGCACCTTCACCACCGTGCGGACGCCGTCCTCGGTGGTCTCGGCGGCCTCGACGGCGCCGGTCTCACCGCTGCGGCGGCGACGGCGGCGACGGCGACGCGACGAGGACAGGCCGGCGGCCAGGTCGTCCTCGTCCTCCTCGTCCTCCTCGACGACGGCCCGGGCCGGCTCCTCGGCGGCGGGCTGCTCGGTCTCGACGGCCTCGGCGGCCTCGAAGTCCTCGGCCTCGCCACGGCGGCGGCGACGGCCGCCCCGACGGCGGCGGCGGGACGGACGGCCGTCCTCCCACTCGTCCTCGGCCTCCGGACCGGCGACGGGGGCCTCCGCGACGGGCTCCTCGACGGCCGGAACCTCGACCGGAGCAGCCTTCACGGGAGCGGCCTTCACCGGGGCGGCCTTGGCCGGGGCCGCCTTGGCCTGAGCGGCCTTGGCCGGCGCCTCGGCGGCCGGCTTGCGGCGGTTCGGCTCGACCCGGGTGCGCACCCGACGGCGGCGGCCGACACCGCTGTACTCGTACTCGTCCTCGTCCTGGCGCTCGGCCTCGACGGCCGGGGCCTCGACCGGCGCCGGGGCGGCGGCGGTCTGCTGCGGCTGCGGCTGCGGCTGCGCGGCGGGCGCGACGTAGGGGGCGGGCTCCTGGAACACCGGGGCCTGGAAGACCGCGGTGGCCGGGCGGACGGCGCGGCGGCGCACCCGGTGGTGCGGCTCGGCCTCGACGGCCGGGGCGGGAGCGGCGACCGGCTCGGCGGCGGCCGGGGCCTCGGTGACGGCCTCGACGGCCTCCTCCTCGGCGGGCTCCTCCTCGACGGCGGGCTCCTCGGCCACCGGCTCCTCCACCGGGGCCTCGACCACCGGCGCGGCCTCGACCACGCGACGGCGGCGCGGGCGGCGGGCCGGAGCGGCCGGGGCCTCCTCGGCCACCGGCTCGGCGACCGGCTCGGCCACCGGGGCGGGGGCGGCGGCCTCGGCCACCGGCTCCTCGACCGGGGCCTCGGCCTTCTTGCGGGTCCGACGGGCCCGAACGGGCTTCTCCGCCTTCTCCTGGGCCTTCGTCCCCTCGGCCTCCGGTGCGGTGACCACGATCGCGGTCTCCTCCGGAGCGCCGGCCGGGGCCTCGGCACGCTTGCGGGTCCGGCGGGCCCGGACCGGCTTCTCGGCCACCGGGGCCGCCTCGACGGGCGCCTCGGCCGCTGCGGCCGCTGCGGCCGGGACGACCGTCGGCTCGGCCGGGACGACCGTCTCGGCCGTCTCGGCGGCCGCACCCTGCGGGGTGCCCGCCGGGCGGGACACCGCGCGGCGACGACGGCGCGGCGGCGCGGCGGACGCGCCCTCACCACCGGTCGCGGCGGTTTCGTTCTGTTCCGTGGCCGCAGCCTGCTGCGGGTCGGTGTTATCGAGCATGCGGGTGGATCTCCCGTCAGGCCCCCGGGCTCCGCATCCGGGCACGGCACGGCACCAGTGGGCGGCCGGCATCGCGAGGATGCTCGGGCCGGACCCTTTGACGGTGCCGCCGTGCGGACGCGAGGCCGCACAGGGGCTCGTAGTCTCGCTCGGCGCCCCGCGTTGCGCGGGGTGTCGAAAGTCTTCTGGTCTGACCAGTCTTCTGAGTTTTTCCCAAGCTGAGCCGTCCCCCAACCCCGGGTGGCTCCCGGACGGGGTCCCGAGCCCACCGACCGTCCTGGTCGGCGGGCCCCGAGTGGCCGGCCTGTGCTGCGACGACGCTCGCTCCCCTGGGGAGCCGCGGCAACCCTGGAGGACCGTCGGGTCCAGTGAGGCACTGGACCCGGCCTCCGCCCCCTAGGCGGACGCGGTAGCGCGCGGCCCGCCGGCCGTTTCTCAGCCGGCCGGGGCCGCGGCGCGGTCGAGCGCCAGCGGGTCGGTCACCGTGCCGGACTCCTCGTCGAGCGGCCCCTGCGCCAGCCTGGTCACCTCTGCGGGGACCGGCGGCGCCAGGTCGGCCGTCGCACGGAGACCGGACAATACGTCGTCGGGTCGTACGGCGGGTGTGGCGTGTCGTACTACCAGGCGCAGTATCGCACAGGGACGGCCCGTCCGAACATCGCGGCCGGTTCCGACCGCCGTGTCCGCACCGCCGTCGACCTGCGGCTCGACGGCTTCGAGCGCCGCCACCGCACCGCGCGCGTCGAAAACCCGCACGCCGTTCTTGGTCCGGCGCTCGACCTCGACCTTCTCCTCGGCCAGGAACACGCGGACCGCCTCGGCGGCCTCGGCCGGCTCGACACCGTCCAGGCGCACCAGCCACTCGGAGGCCTCCAGGCGCTCCACGAAGTTGGGCGTGCGCACCTCGACCGCGTCGGTCACGTCCAGTCCGTCCGGCAGCGACTCGTCCAGCTGCGCCCGCAGCTGCTCCGGGTCGCGCACGGCGGCCAGGCCGATCTCCAGGTACTCCGCCTCGCTCGCCACCCCGGTCGGGGCGGCGTTGGCGTAGGACACCTTCGGGTGCGGGGTGAAGCCCGCCGAGTAGGCCATCGGAACGGCGGACCGGCGCAGGGCGCGCTCGAAGGCGCGCTGGAAGTCACGGTGGCTGGTGAAGCGGAGCCGGCCGCGCTTGGTGTAGCGGAGACGAATCCGCTGCACCGTCGGCGCGGGCGGCGGACCGTCGGGCGTACGGCGTGCCAGGGTCGCTCAGTCCTTAGTCAGTTCTCCCCGTCCGGCGCGGCGCAAACCCGCCACTGTCCGGACTCTGTCACCCCAAAGGGTACGCGCCCCGCCGCCCCGCTCGCTCCGCCCCTGGTCAGCCGCCCACCACCGACCCCCGCCCGGACCACTCCGGCCGGGGGTCGAGCGCCCTGCCCCGACTACTTGTTGACGACCGACAGCGGCAGCAGCTTCTTGCCGGTGGGGCCGATCTGGATCTGGGTGTCCATCTGCGGGCACACGCCGCAGTCGAAGCACGGCGTCCAGCGGCAGTCGTCGACCTCGACCTCCTCCAGGGCGTCCTGCCAGTCCTCCCACAGCCAGTCCTTGTCGAGGCCGCTGTCCAGGTGGTCCCAGGGCAGCACCTCCTCGTAGGAGCGCTCGCGGGTGGTGTACCAGTCGACGTCGACGCCGGTGCCGGCCAGGCCCTTCTCGGCGGCGAGCATCCAGCGGTCGTACGAGAAGTACTCGCGCCAGCCGTCGAAGCGGCCGCCGTCCTCGTAGACCGCGCGGATGACCGCGCCGATCCGGCGGTCGCCGCGGGAGAGCAGGCCCTCGACGATGCCGGGCTTGCCGTCGTGGTAGCGGTAGCCGATGTTCTTGCCGTACTTGCGGTCGCCGCGGATGGAGTCGCGCAGCTTGGCCAGGCGGGCGTCGGTGGCCTCGGCGGACAGCTGCGGGGCCCACTGGAACGGGGTGTGCGGCTTGGGCACGAACCCGCCGATGGAGACGGTGCAGCGGATGTCGTTCTGGCCGGTGACCTCGCGGCCCTTCTGGATGACGTTCTTCGCCATCTCGCCGATCTGGAGCACGTCCTCGTCGGTCTCGGTGGGCAGGCCGCACATGAAGTACAGCTTCACCTGGCGCCAGCCGTTGCCGTACGCGGTGGCGACGGTGCGGATCAGGTCCTCCTCCGACACCATCTTGTTGATCACCTTGCGCATGCGCTCGCTGCCGCCCTCGGGGGCGAAGGTGAGGCCCGAGCGGCGCCCGTTGCGGGACAGCTCGTTGGCGAGGTCGATGTTGAAGGCGTCGACGCGGGTGGACGGCAGCGACAGGCCGATCTTGTCCTCGGTGTAGCGGTCGGCCAGCCCCTTGGCGATGTCACCGATCTCGGTGTGGTCGGCGCTGGACAGCGACAGCAGGCCGACCTCCTCGAAGCCGGTCGCCTTGAGCCCGCGCTCGACCATCTCGCCGATGCCGGTGATGCTTCGCTCCCGCACGGGGCGCGTGATCATGCCGGCCTGGCAGAAGCGGCAGCCGCGGGTGCAGCCGCGGAAGATCTCCACGGACATCCGCTCGTGCACCGTCTCCGCGAGCGGGACCAGCGGCTGCTTGGGGTACGGCCACTCGTCCAGGTCCATCACGGTGTGCTTGGACACCCGCCACGGCACGCCCGGGGCGTTCGGCACGACACGGGCGATCCGGCCGTCGGCCAGGTACTCCACGTCGTAGAACTTCGGCACGTACACCCCGCCGGTGCGCGCCAGGCGCAGCAGCAGCTCGTCGCGCCCGCCCGGGCGGCCCTCGGCCTTCCAGGCGCGGATGATCTCCGTGATGTCGAGGACGGCCTGCTCGCCGTCGCCGATCACCGCGCAGTCCAGGAAGTCCGCGATCGGCTCCGGGTTGAACGCCGCGTGGCCGCCGGCCAGGACGATCGGGTCCTCGTCGGTGCGGTCCTTGGCCTCCAGCGGGATGCCGGCCAGGTCGAGCGCGGTCAGCATGTTGGTGTAGCCGAGCTCGGTGGAGAACGACAGCCCGAACACGTCGAAGGCCTTGACCGGGCGGTGGGCGTCCACCGTGAACTGCGGCACCCGGTGCTCGCGCATCAGGGCCTCGAGGTCCGGCCAGACGCTGTAGGTGCGCTCGGCCAGCACGCCCTCGCGCTCGTTCAGCACCTCGTAGAGGATCATGACGCCCTGGTTGGGCAGCCCGACCTCGTAGGCGTCGGGGTACATCAGCGCCCAGCGGACGTCGCAGGCGTCCCAGTCCTTGACGGTCGAGTTGAGCTCGCCGCCGACGTACTGGATCGGCTTCTGGACGTGCGGGAGGAGGGCCTCCAGGCGTGGGAAGACCGATTCGACAGTCATGTACTAGGAACCCTTACGACGTGATTCGGTGCCGCGAGTCGGCACGGGAGGGGTGACCCTCAAGGGTAGCCCAATCCGGGGAACGACCCGCCCGGGGCGGTCGCCCTCCGGTGCGCCCCGGCGCGGTCGGCGCCCGCCGGTGACCGCCCCGGCGCGGTCGGCGCCCGCCGGTGACCGCCCCGGCACGCGCGGTGCGCGCCCGCCGACCGGCCCGGTCCACCGTTGACACGCCCGGAACGCCCGTGCGGTACTGACAGGGCCCTGCCCAAGGCCCTGTACCCCTTCCGGAGACGGGAGTTGGGTCGTACGCTCGGCCAACGCCGACTCCCCGGCGGCCCGCTCGCCCCAGCACACCCTCCCCGTCCCCGCGCGGCCCCCTCCCCAGGCCCCGCGGAGCCCGTCCCCCCGGCCCGCAGGCCGCGTCCGGCGGCGCGGCACGCCCGCGCGCCCCGGCGGCCGTGCGACCGGTCGCAAGGAGAACCATGACCGACACCGGTCGGCGGGTCCGGCCCCTGGCCCTGCGCGCCCCCGACGCCCGGCCGGCCCGCTACCCGACCGCGGCCCAGGCCGAGAGCGCGGCCCGCCGCCTCGCCCTGCGCCACCCCGACCGCTGCCGGCTGCGCGAGGTGGGCCGCTCCCGGGCCGGGCGCCCGCTGCTGCTGCTCTCGGTGGACCGCGGGCCGCGCGCCGCCCTGGTGGTCGGCGGCCCGCACCCGAACGAGCCGATCGGCACCGCCGCCGCCGTCCGGCTGGCCGAGGTGCTGCTGGAGCGCCCCGCCCGGCCCGGCCTGTCCTGGCACCTGCTGCTCTGCCTGGACCCGGACGGCGCCGCCCTCAACGCCGGCTGGCTGGACGGCCCGCTCACCATGCGCCGCCACTACGAGCACTTCTTCCGCCCCGCCTTCGAGGAGCAGCCGGAACTGCTCCCCGCCCCCGACTCCGGCCGCCCACCGATGCCGGAGAGCCTGGCCCTGACCGGGCTGATCGACGAACTGCGCCCCTTCCTGCAGTGCTCGCTGCACGGGGTGGACTTCGGCGGCGCCTTCGTCCAGCTGACCGGCCCGGTGCCCGGCCTGGCCGAGCGCTTCGCCCGCTCCGCGGACCGGGCCGGCATCCCGCTCGACGTGGACTCCTACGACGCGGTCGGCTGGTCCAGCCCCGCCCCCGGCACCTATCTGATGCCGCCGCCCGGCAGCACCGGCACCCCCCGGGCGCTGCCGGACGAACCCGAGCTGTCCACCTGGTCGTACGCGGCCCGGTACGGCGGGGTGACCGCCGTCCTGGAGGTCCCGATGTGGGCCGTGGACGCGGTCGGCGACGCCCGGATCCATCCGGCCGGGCCGCGGGCCGTCGGCGAGGCGGCCCACGAGCTCACCCTGCGCACCGAGCAGCTGGACGCGCTGCTCGCCCGTGTCCCGGACCAGGCCCGGGAGGCGTACGGCCCGCTGGTGCGCACCGCCGAGTTCAACCTGGCGGTGGCTCCGCGGATGGCCGCCGAGTGGCTGGAGCTGTGGTGCCCCGGCCCGCTGAGCGCCGCCCGGGCGACCACCGCCGGGCTGGTCGCCGCCCGGCTGCCGCTGCGGGTCGCCTCGATCCTGCTGCGGCTGCTCGCCGACGCCCGCGGCCCGGCCGCCGAGGCCACCCGGGAGCGCGCCCGCGCCGTCGTCGCGGACAACCTGGACCGGCTGCGGCACCGCTTCGGTGCCCGCTGGGTGCCGGTCCAGGAGCAGCTGGCCCACCAGACCCGGGCGGTCCTGGCCGCCGCCGACTGCCTGCTGCAAGCAACCTGACGTAACGTCAACTCCCGCTCCCGGCAAGGCGAAGGGCCGGCCCGGAAGGATCCGGACCGGCCCTGGACCGACGGCCCTGGGAGCCGACGGCCCTCGGGGGCCGACAGCCCCAGCGAGCCGACAGCTCAGGCCGCTATCGGCCGCTGGCTGCGCACCGCCTGGAGCAGCCCGATGCCGATCCAGACCGCGAACATCGAGGAGCCGCCGTAGGAGACGAAGGGCAGCGGGATGCCCGCGACCGGCATGATGCCCAGGCACATCCCGATGTTCTCGAAGGCCTGGAAGGAGAACCAGGCGATGATCCCCGCCGCCACGATCGTCCCGTACAGGTCGGTGGCCTGGCGGGCGATCCGGCAGGCCCGCCAGAGGATCACGCCGACCAGCGCGATGATCGCCAGCGCCCCGACGAAGCCCAGCTCCTCACCGGCGACGGTGAACACGAAGTCGGTCTGCTGCTCCGGCACGAACTGCCCGATGGTCTGGGTGCCGTGGAACAGCCCCTTGCCGGTCAGCCCGCCCGAGCCGATCGCGATCCGGGCCTGGGCGGTGTTGTAGCCGACGCCGTTGGGGTCGAGCTGGGGGTTGGCGAAGGCGGCGAAGCGGTCGATCTGGTACTGGCTGAGCAGCCCGAGCTTCCAGATCGCGATGCTCCCGCTGACGCCGAGCGCCAGGATGCCGAGCACCCAGCGGTTGGCGGCGCCGGAGCCGAGCAGGATGCCGAGCACGACCGCGGACATCACCATGACCGACCCGGCGTCCGGCATCAGCAGCACCAGGCCCATCGGCAGGCAGGCCCAGATCAGGCCCCGGAACACCGCCCGGTGCGAGGGGAACTCCCGCTCCCCCGCGTCGACCTGGTCCGACAGCACGACGGCCATCGCCAGCAGGATGGCGACCTTCGCGAACTCGGCCGGCTGGACGGAGAAGCCGCCGCCGAGCTGGATCCACGAGTGGGCGCCGTTGACGGTCGAGCCGATCGGGCTGAGCGTCGCCAGCAGCAGCAGGATCACGCCGACGTAGACGAAGGGCACCAGGGTGCGGACCCGCCGGGCTCCTATCGCTATCACCACGGCGCACAGCACCAGGCCGATCACGAAGTTCGTCAGGTGCCGGTAGAGGAAGTACTGCGGGTCCCCGTGGGTGAGGTTGTCGCGCCCGCGGGTGGCCGACCAGACCAGCAGTGAGCCGACGAGCGAGAGGGCGAGGCCCGCCAACAGCAGTATCCAGTCCAGCCGCCAGAGCGGGGAGTCCTTGGCCAGGGCCTTGGAGACCCCGCTGCGCTGCGGGGTCAGCCGCAGCTGCCGGTACGAGCCGTAGGAGGTCATGCCCGTCCCCTTCCCGGGCGGTTCGGTTCGAGGGCCGCGGCGGCCGCGGTGTACGACGCCGGGCTGTCGGCCGGGGGTGCCGGGTCGAGGAAGGCCGCCGCCGGGGCGGCGTCCGCCTGCGCCGGGGCGGCGTGACCGGCCGCTACAGCCGCTACGGCCGGGGCGAGCGGTGGGACCGGCGCGAGCTGCGCGCTGGAGGCCCCCTGGGCCGCACCGGCGTCGTACGAGGCCGGCTTGATGATCGCGGTGCCGTCCGGGTTGAACTTCGGCAGCTGGCCCTGCGGCGTGGGCAGCAGCGCCTTGCTGTTGTCGATGTTGCCCTTGTCGTCCACCCCGTACAGCGCCTGGTAGATCCGGCGCACGGCGTCGCCGGAGCCGCCGGAGCCGGTGCCGCCCTGGCTGATCGTCATGACGACGGCGTAGTCCTTGCTGTACGTGGTCAGCCAGGAGGTGGTCTGCTTGCCCTCGACCTCGGCGGTGCCGGTCTTGGCGTGCAGCTCGATCTTGTTCTGCGGCCAGCCGGCCCCGGCGAACTTCCAGGCGGCGGTGCCGCTGGTGATGACGCCGGCGGTGGCCTGGTCGATGTAGCTGAGCAGCTTCTGGTCGCCGGGGAACTTGGCGTCCTCGTGCGGGGCGATGTCGCGGACGAGGTCCCCGCCCGGGCTTATCACCGCCTTGGCGATGGTCGGCCGGTAGAAGGTGCCGCCGTTGGCCAGCGCCGAGTAGATCCGGGCCATCTGGACCGGGGTGACCAGGGTGTCGCCCTGGCCGATCGCGAAGTTGACGGCGTCACCGGCGCGCATCTGGTAGCCGTCGACGCAGTTCTCCCGGGCGATCTGGTCCGAGAAGCTGTTGCCGCCCTTCTGCGCCTGGGCGCACCAGGCGTCCTTGTTGTTGTCGTAGAAGGACTGCTTCCACTGCCGGTCCGGCACCCGGCCGGGGACCTCGGCCGGCAGGTCGATGCCGGTCTTGGCGCCGAGGCCGAACTCGTGGGCGGTCTTGAAGAACCAGTCGCCCGGGTTCTTCGGCTTGATGCCGCCGTCCTTCATCCACTGGTCGTACGCCAGGCCGTAGAAGACGGTGTCGCAGGAGACCTCCAGCGCCTTCTCCAGGGAGATGGAGCCGAAGTTCTCGCTCTCGAAGTTCTTGAACTCGCGCCCGCCGATGGTGAGGCTCTTGGGGCACGGGTAGCTGCCGTCCAGCGAGTAGCCGGCCTGCACGGCGGCGGTGGTGGAGACGACCTTGAAGGTCGAGCCGGGGGCGGACTGACCCTGTATGGCCCGGTTCAGCAGCGGGAAGTTGGAGTCCTTGCTGGTCAGCGACTGGTAGTCCTTGCCGCTGATGCCGCCCACCCAGAGGTTGGGGTCGTAGGTCGGGGCGCTGGCCATCGCGACGATCCGGCCGGTGTGCACGTCCATCACGACGGCGGCGCCGGAGTCGGCCTCGTAGTTGCGGTTGGTGACCTTGTCGAAGGTGTTCCGGGCGTCGGCCATGGCCTGCGCCAGGTTGTCCTCGACGACCTTCTGCACCCGGGCGTCGATGCTGGTGACCAGGTTGTTGCCGGTCTGCGGGGCGACGGTGCCGGCGGTGCCGATCACCCGGCCGAGGTTGTCGACCTCCAGCTTGGTGATGCCGGCGGTGCCGCGCAGGTCGCGGTCGTACACCGACTCCAGGCCGGCCCGGCCGATCTGGTCGGCCGGCAGGTAGCGGTCCAGGCCGCTCTTGTCGGCGGTCTTGCTGACCTCGTCGTCGGTGACCGGCGAGAGGTAGCCGAGCACCTGGGCCATGTTGGCGCCCTCGGCGCCGGTGTAGCGGCGTACGGCGGTGGGCTGCGCGGTGACCCCGGGGAAGTCCTCGCGGCGCTCCATTATCTGCATCGCCTGCTGGGTGGTCGCCTCCTTGGTGACCGGGATCGGCTGGTAGGGAGAACCGTTCCAGCAGGGCTGCGGGGTCTTGGCGTCGCAGAGCCGGACCTTCTCCTGGACGTCCTTGGCGGGCATCCCGAGCACGTCGGCGAGCCGGCCGAGCACCCCCTTGCCGCCGTCCTTCTGCTGGAGCAGCGAGGTGCGGCTGACGGACACCACCAGCCGGGTCTCGTTGCCGGCCAGGATCCGCCCGGAGGCGTCCAGGATCTCGCCGCGGACGGCCGGTTCGACCACCTCGCGGATGTGGTTGCCGGTCGCCTTGGCGGTGTACTCCTTGGCGTTGCGGATCTGCAGGTACCAGAGCCGTCCGCCCAGGGTGGCGAGCAGCGACAGCACCAGGATCTGCAGCACCACCAGACGGATCGTCACCCGCCGGGTACGGCCGGTCTCGGGGATGTTGCTCACGTCTCGTGCGCTCCAGGGGTGCGGGAGGGTCGGGAGGTCTGGGGGCGGGCCTGGACCGGCCGGCTACGGGCGTCGGGCGAAGCCGGGCACGCGCCGCTTCTTGTACGACGGGCCGCTGGAGACCTCGCGGGTGGTGCGGTAGCGGGCCAGCGTGCCCAGGCCCGGGCCGCCCTCGTCGTCGTCGCTGGCGGCGGACACCGGGTCGCGGCCGAAGCGGCGGCCGAACAGCATCACCAGCGGCACCACGAACGGGGCCAGCAGCAGGTCGTACAGCAGGGCGCTGATCACCAGGCCGCCGAGGCCGACGTGCCGGGCCGCGGTGTCGCCGACCAGGGCGCCGACCATCGCGTACAGCAGGGTGGAGGCGATCGCCGCGGCGCCGACCACCAGCAGCGCGCTGGAGACGGAGCGCTGGCGGCCGTGCTCGGGGCGCAGCAGCCCGGCGGCGTAGCCCATCAGGCAGAGCACCAGGGCGTAGCGGCCGATCGCGTGGTCGGAGGGCGGTGCGAGGTCGGCCAGCAGGCCGGCCGAGAAGCCGACCAGGCAGCCGCCGGTCGGCCCGTAGACCATGGCCAGGCCGACCACGACGAGCAGCAGTATGTCCGGGGTGGCTCCCGGGAGCTGGAGCCGGCCGAGGACGCTGACCTGGAGGATCAGGCCGAGCAGGATCAGGACGGCGGAGACGGGGATGCGGGCGAGGCGCATGGCTCAGTTCCCCCCAGTGGGCTTGGCGGGCGGGGCGGCGGGCGCGGAGGCCTGCGGCTGGGCGGGCGCGGCCGGGGCCTGGCTCTGCCCCGGGGTGGGGGCGGGCGGCAGCACGGCGTCGCGCGGGTCGGTGCGCGGGGGCACCACGACCACGCCGACCAGGTCCAGTCGGGTGAACTGGACGAAGGGCTCGACCAGGACGGTCTTGGTCAGCTGGCCGGCGTTGGCCTGGACCTCGACGACCTTGCCGACCGGGACGCCGGGCACGAACGGGCGGCCGCTCTGCGAGCCGAAGGTGACCAGCCGGTCGCCGGTCTTGACCTGGGCCTTCCCGTTGAGCAGGGAGACCTTCATCGGGCTGTCGCCGCCACCGGAGGCGAAGCCGATCTCGCCGCTGCCCTCCAGCCGGGTGCCGGCCGAGAAGCCGGGGTCGGAGGCGAGCAGCACGGTGGCGGTGGTCGGGCCGACGGTGGTGATCCGGCCGACCAGGCCCTGGCCGTTGATGACGGTCATGTCGCGGGTGAGGCCGTCGTCGCTGCCGGCGTCGACGGTGATGGTCCAGGAGAAGCCCTGGGCCGGGCCGATCGCGATGACCTGGGCGGCCTTGACGGTGTAGCCGCCGGCGCCGGCGGTGCGCAGCAGGTCGTCCAGCTGCTTGGTGCGCCCGGTGGCCATGTCGGAGGAGGCGAGCTTCTGCCGCAGTTCGGTGTTCTCGCGGGCGAGCTGGTCGGTGCGGCCGCTGTCGGTGGCGGCGTCGCGGAAGGCGCGGACGGTGTTCGCGACCGGGTCCACGACGGTGGCGGCGCCGCGCTCGACCGGGCCGAGGACCTTCGCGGCGGCGTGCCGGGCCGGGCCGAGCGGGGAGTCCTCACCGCCCTTGATGTCCACGGTGATGAGCGCGAAGGCGACGGCCACCAGCAGGATGAGCAGCAGCCGGCTCTCTCGTGTGTCCCTCACGGTGCTGGTACTGCCCCTTCGTACCTGGCGGGGGGCCGGGGGGGGGGGGGGGGGGGGGGGGGGGGGGGGGGGTGAGGGGGGGGGGGGGGGGGGGGGGGGGGGGGGGGGGGGGGGGGGGGGGGGGGGGGTTGGTGCCCGCGGTGGTGCATGGACCACTTGTGTGTGGCGTGGGGCACCTGCCCGGGGAAAAAGGGGGGGGGGGCCCCCCCCCACCCCCCCCCCCCCCCCCCCGTGGCCGGCCGGGCTCAGCCGAGCTTGCTGACGTCCCGGACCGCGCCCTTGTCGGCCGAGGTGGCCATCGCCGCGTAGGCCCGCAGCGCCTGGCTGACCTGGCGGTCGCGGTTCCGCGGCCGGTAGCCGTGCCCGGCCTCCAGCGCGCGGCGGCGCTCGGCCAGGACCTCGTCCGGGACCTCCAGGGAGATCGTCCGGGCCGGGATGTCGATGGCGATGGTGTCGCCGTCCTCGACCAGCGCGATGGTGCCGCCGGAGGCCGCCTCCGGGGAGGCGTGGCCGATGGACAGGCCCGAGGTGCCGCCGGAGAAGCGGCCGTCGGTGACGAGCGCGCAGGCCTTGCCGAGGCCGCGGCCCTTGAGGAAGGAGGTCGGGTAGAGCATCTCCTGCATGCCGGGGCCGCCCTTGGGGCCCTCGTAACGGATGACGACGACGTCGCCCTCCTTGACCCGCTTGGCGAGGATCGCCTCGACCGCGTCCTCCTGGGACTCCACGACGACGGCCGGGCCGCTGAAGGTCCAGATCGACTCGTCGACGCCGGCCGTCTTCACGATGCAGCCGTCCTCGGCGAGGTTGCCGTACAGCACGGCGAGGCCGCCCTCGACCGAGTAGGCGTGCTCGACGCTGCGGATGCAGCCCTTGGCGGCGTCGGTGTCCAGCGACTCCCAGCGCTCGGACTGCGAGAAGGCCTCGGCGGAACGCTTGCAGCCGGGGGCGGCGTGCCACAGCTCGACGGCCTCGGCGGAGGGCGAACCGCCGCGCACGTCCCAGGTCTTGAGCCACTCGGCGAGCGAGTCCGAGTGCACGGTGTGGACGTCCTCGTTGAGCAGCCCGCCCCGGTACAGCTCGCCGAGGATGGCGGGGATCCCGCCGGCCCGGTGGACGTCCTCCATGTAGTACGAGCCGTTGGGCGCGACCTTGGACAGACAGGGCACCTTGCGGGAGATCGCGTCGATGGCCCGCTGGTCGAAGTCCAGCTCGGCCTCCTGGGCGGCGGCGAGCAGGTGCAGGATGGTGTTGGTCGAGCCGCCCATGGCGATGTCCAGGGCCATGGCGTTCTCGAAGGCGGCGCGGGTGGCGATCGCGCGCGGCAGGACGGAGGCGTCGTCCTGGCCGTAGTGGCGGTTGGTGATCTCGACGACCGTGCGCCCGGCCTTCTCGTACAGGGCCCGGCGGGCGGTGTGGGTGGCCAGGACGGAGCCGTTGCCGGGCAGCGAGAGGCCGATCGCCTCGGTGAGGCAGTTCATCGAGTTGGCGGTGAACATGCCCGAGCAGGAACCGCAGGTCGGGCAGGCGTTCTCCTCGATGATCGCGATGTCCTCGTCGGAGACGTTCTCGTTCACCGCCTGGGAGATCGCGTCGACCAGGTCCAGCTTGCGCACGGTGCCGTCGACCAGGGTGGCCTTGCCGGCCTCCATCGGACCGCCGGAGACGAACACGGTCGGGATGTTGAGGCGCAGCGCGGCCATCAGCATGCCGGGGGTGATCTTGTCGCAGTTGGAGATGCAGATCAGTGCGTCGGCGCAGTGCGCGTTGACCATGTACTCGACGGAGTCGGCGATCAGGTCGCGCGAGGGCAGCGAGTAGAGCATGCCGCCGTGGCCCATCGCGATGCCGTCGTCGACGGCGATGGTGTTGAACTCGCGCGGGATGCCCCCGGCCTCCTTGATCGCCTCGGAGACGATCCGGCCGACCGGCTGGAGGTGGGTGTGGCCGGGGACGAACTCGGTGAAGGAGTTGGCGACCGCGATGATCGGCTTGCCGAAGTCCTCGCGGGCTACGCCGGCGGCCCGGAGAAGCGCCCGGGCGCCTGCCATGTTGCGACCGTGGGTGACCGTACGGGACCTCAGCTCGGGCACTGTGCTCCACTCCTTCGGGGCTCTCGCCGGCGCCCCGCCGGTGAGGGGGCGCGGGGGCCGTTGTGGCTTACGAGCCTACGCCCGCCGTCCGGCCGGCGGACGGCGCGTCCGCGATGCGGGCAGTCGGGGCGGGGCCCCGACGCAGCGGCAGGACGGCGGACGTACGGGCCCCCGGGCGGCGGACCGGCGGACCGGCGGCTCGCGGTCAGGCCGGCTTGACGGCCACGGTGAGGTCCAGGCTGAACGGTTCTGCGACCACGCCGTCCGGGAACTCGACGGCCATCGCCTCCCGCTCGGCGGCCAGCACCGGGGCGCGCTCCTCCGGGCTGAGCGAGGCCAGGTAGGAGCGGGAGGTCAGGTCGGTGAGCACGTGCTCGACGGTGACCTGCCGCTCCCAGTGCAGCACCGTCCGCTCGACCACCAGGCCGGCCGGGGCGAAGTGCCGGGTGTGGCCGCTGATCCCACCGTAGCCGCGGTAGCGGCCGGGCAGCGCGGCGGCCAGCCGCTCGGCCCGGGCCCGGACCCACGGCACGGTCTCGTCGTGCAGGTTCCACCAGGTGGCCAGGGCGCCGCCCGGCCGCAGCACCCGGAGCGCCTCCGGGATGGACCGCTCGGGCCTGGTCCAGTGGAAGGCCTGGGCGTAGCCGATCAGGTCGGCGGAGGCGTCGTGGAAGGGCAGGTCGTCGCCCGTCCCGCGGACCACCGGCAGGGCCGGCGAGGAGGCCAGGAACTGAGCGGCCATGCCGTCGCTGGGCTCGACCGCGACGACCTCGGCGCCCCGGGCGGCCAGCAGCCGGGTGGCGATGCCCGTCCCGGCGCCGACGTCCAGGACCCGGGCGCCCTTGAGGCCGCGGCCCCAGAGCCGCTCCACCGCGTCGAACAGCTCGTCGGGGTAGCCGGGGCGGCCCTGGTCGTACTCGGCGGCGACCGCGCCGAAGCTCATGGCGAGTTCCCGGTATTCCCGATCCTCCGTCATGTATCCCCCTCCGAGCGGAAGTTCGGGCCCGGCCGGGCCCGGTGCTCAGCGTACGCGCGAGGGGGTGGCGAGGTGCAAGCGGGTGAAGGCGAGGGCCTCGGCCAGGTCGGCCTCGCGTTCGGCGGGGGACGCGGAGCGGCGGGTGTTGACCTCCAGCACCACATGGCCGTCGAAGCCGGTGCGGGCGAGGTGCTCCAGCAGTTCGGCGCAGGGCTGCTTGCCCCGGCCGGGGATCAGGTGCTCGTCCTTGCCGGAGCCGCTGCCGTCGGCCAGGTGGACGTGGGCGAGCCGGTCGCCCATCCGCTCGACCATCTCGAAGGCGTCGATCCGGGAGGTGGCGACGTGCGAGAGGTCGATGGTGAAGTGCCGGTACTCCTCCTCGGTGACGTCCCAGCCGGGGGCGTAGGCCAGCACCTCGCGGTCGCGGTAGCGCCACGGGTACATGTTCTCGACGGCGAAGCGGACGTCGGTCTCGCCCGCCATCCGGTTGATGCCCTCGACGAACTCGCGGGCGTACTGCCGCTGCCAGCGGAACGGCGGGTGCACCACGACGGCGCCGGCGCCGAGCTTCTCGGCCGCCGCCCGGGCCCGGACCAGCTTGGTCCACGGGTCGGTGGTCCAGACCCGCTGGGTGATCAGCAGGCAGGGGGCGTGCACGGCCAGGATCGGCAGCTGGTGGGCGTCGGAGAGGCGGCGCAGCGCCTCCAGGTCCTGGCTGACCGGGTCGTTCCAGACCATCACCTCGACCCCGTCGTAGCCGAGCTTGGCGGCCAGCTCGAAGGCGACGGCGGTGCTCGCCGGGTACACCGAGGCGGTGGACAGCGCGACCTTGGTGTCCGGGATGTGCAGGGTCGGGTGCTGGGGCAGCACCAGCCGGTCGGTGGTGCGCAGCAGCGGCGGGCGGGCGGCGTCGCGCTTGGCGGCCTTCACCGAGCGGACGGACTGGACGGCGGCCTTGGCGGCGCCGGCGGCCCGGGCGGTGCGGGTCTCCTTGGGCGGCTGCCCGGCGGTCCCGGTGGCGGCCTTACGGGCCGTGCTCCGCTTGGTCGGGGTCTTCGCGGTCTTCGCGGTATTGCCGGTCTTCGCGGTCTTCGCGGTGGTCGGCTGCTCGCTCTGCTTCCGCTCGGCGGCCGTGGCCTTCTTCGCGGTGCGTCGGCCCGCCTCGACGGCCTCGGCCCCCTTGGCCGCCTTGGCGCTCTTGGCAGCCTTGGCAACCTTGACCTTGGCGACCTTGGCCACCTTGCCGGCCTGTGCCGCGGTGGCGCCCTTGACCGCCTTGCCGAGACCGGCCTTGCCGAGCCGGCCGCGCGGGCCGGCCGACCGCGGCTGCCCGTCCGCTCCGGGAGCGCGGCCCTCCTGCGTTCCGTCCTCGCCCGCTGGTTGCACCACGGGAGACAGCGTAAGCGGAGCGCGCCCCGAACGGGGGCGGACGCCCGGCGGAGTGACCGCCGGCACGCTCCCCCGCTACTGGGTGAGCGCGGGGCGGCGCCGGTCGGCGGGGCTGTCCATGGCGTCCAGCTCGCGCAGGATGATGCCCTCGCGCAGGGCCCACGGACAGACGTCCAGCTCGTCCAGGCCGAACAGGTCCATCGCGGCGTCCGCGACCAGGGCCCCGGCCAGCAGTTGCTTGGCCCGGCCCTCGGAGACCCCGGGGATCTGCGCGCGCTCGGCGACGGTCATCGTGGACAGCCGCGGCAGCCAGGCGGCGAGCCCGCTGCGGGTGAGCCGGCGCTCGGCGTACGGGCCGGCGTCGGCGGGGGCGGCGCCGGTCATCCGGGCCAGTTGCTTGAAGGTCTTGGAGGTGGCGACGGCGTGCTGCGGCGCCCCGAGCCGGGAGATCTCGCCGACCACGTTGGCGATCTCGGCGCGGACGTGCCGTCTCAACTCGCGCAGCGCGTCCGGTTCGGCGACGTCCCCGGGCAGCCAGCGGGCGGTCAGCCGCCCGGCGCCGAGCGGCAGCGAGCAGGCGACGTCCGGCTGCTCGTCCAGGCCGCAGGCGATCTCCAGGGAGCCGCCGCCGATGTCCAGGTTGAGCAGCCGGCCCGAGGACCAGCCGAACCAGCGCCGGACGGCCAGGAAGGTGAGCCGGGCCTCGTCCTGCCCGGAGAGCACCCGCAGTTCGATCCCGGTCTCGGCGGCGACCCGGCGCAGCACCTGCTCGCCGTTGGCGGCCTCGCGGACGGCCGAGGTGGCGAACGGCAGGATGTCGACCACGCCCTTGTCCTCGGCGACCCGCAGCGAGGAGGCGATGTGGCCGATCAGCCGGTCGACGCCGGCCTCGCTTATCGCACCGGAACCGTCGAGCAGTTCGGCCAGGCGCAGTTCGGCCTTGTGCGAGTACGCGGCCAGCGGGGCGGCACCCGGATGGGCGTCCACCACGAGGAAGTGGACCGTGTTGGAACCTACGTCGAGCACACCGAGTCGCATAACTCTCCACGCTACGCGATCCGGCCCTGGAGGAGATCGGTTGTGACCGTATTCGCGCTGGTCCAGGTCGTTCCCGACCGTTCCGGGTGCGATCGGTGGGTGCTCCCCGACCGCCGTGCGCTCAGTGGCCGCGCGGGCCGGCCCGGCGCTCGGTGCGGCAGTTGGCGTCCACCCAGCGGCGGGCCGGGCCCGGGGTGTCGGTGATCAGCCCGTCGGCATCCCGGGCGGTCATCAGCTGCCAGGCCTCGTCGCCGTCCAGCGTCCAGACGTAGACCTCGCGTCCGGCCTTGCGCTCGGCCGCGATCCGGGCGGCAGTGGCCAGGCCCGCGTCCAGGGCGATGCCGTCCAGTTTGAGGTCCCCCGGGTCCTCGGCGATCCCGCCGCTCTGGATCAGCACCACCGGCAGGGCGGGGGCCACCGCGTGGGCCTGGCGCAGGTTGGCGACCGAGAAGGAGTAGAGCACGATGTGCGCCCGGCTGCCGGCCGCCATCCGGGCGATCCGGACGACGTCCTCGGGGCGCTGCCACTTGAGCTCCATCAGCAGCGTGGCGCTGCTGGTGGAGAGCCGCGCGAGCAGTTCCTCCAGGGTCGGGACGGGCTGGGCGCCGCCCGGGCCGACGGTCACCCGCAGGGCGGCGACCTGGGCGGCGGTCAGGTCCGCGACGGCGCCCTTGCCGTTGGTGGTGCGGTCCACGGTCGGGTCGTGCATCAGCACCGGGACGCCGTCCCGGGTGGTCTGCACGTCGGTCTCCAGCCAGTCCGCGCCCTGCTTGAGGGCGGTCTCGAAGGAGGCCATGGTGTTCTCGGGCGCGTTGAACGGCGCACCCCGGTGCCCGATCACCACCGGGGACGCGCACACCGGCGGCGCGGCGGGCGAGCGGGCCTGCAACGCGGGACCGGCGGAGGCGCACCCGGCGGCCAGGACCGCGAGCGCGGCGAGGACGGCCGTCTGGGCGGCGCGGGGCGGGGCGGTCACGGCTCGGTGCTCCGGTTTCGGTCGCTCGGGGTCGGCTGGTACGGGTCATACGCGGTCATCTGATCCTTTGATCCTTCTGACAGCCCCGCACCGACGTCCGGTTCCCCGGTCCACCGGGATCGCCGGGATCGGCCGGTTCGCCACGGCCCGCGGCCGGATCAGAGCAGGCCGTCCCACAACTGTTCCACGATGACGGCCCACCAGTTCTCCGGATCGCCGTAGACCGTACCGTCCAGCTCCGCCAGCCCCCGCTGCAGGGCGTCCACCGCCGTGCCCGCCGCGGCCGGGTCCAGCCCGGGCAGGGTCGGCCACCAGCCGGCGAACAGCTCCAGGCAGCGGACGAAGGCCCGCAGGTCGGCGTTGCAGTGACGGGCCGTCGCGTAGTCCGGGTCCACCGCCCGGACGGCGCCGTCCGCCGGGTCGAGGGTGATCAGCGCCCAGCCGTCCGTCCCCAGCACCAGCTGCCCGGCCGCCGCCGTCCGCTCCCGCTCGGCCACCCGGGTGCCGCGGCCGAGCGCGGCGAGGTACGGCGCGAGCGGGGGCAGCACGGTGCCCGGGCGGGAGCCGTCCGCGATCGCCTCAGCGCCCGGGTGGTGCAGCGCGAAGAAGCCGTCCACCGCCTTCGGCAGCCCGACCGCCAGCAGCAGCGCCGCCGCCTCCCCGGGCAGCTCGGCGCGCACCACGTCCGCCGGATCGAAGCGCTGGACGCCCGCCGGACCGAACCGCTCGGCCAGCCGCTGCGCCAGGGCGGCGTCCGGCTCCGCCGGCAGCGGCGGCACCGCCCGCGGGAACGGCACCCGGTTGCGCCCCGGCCCGTCCGGCACGTCCGGCCCGGCGTGCCCGGCGTGCCCGGCGGCCAACTCCCGTACGGCGGCGGCCCGGTGGTCGAAGCGCGGGCCGTACGGCAGGTCGAAGTCCAGCCGGACGTGCGGCAGTTCGGCCGCCAGCGCGTACGACCAGTAGCCGCCGGGCAGGGCCGCCATCCGCAGGTCGGTCCGCACCGCCAGCACGTCCTCCGCCGCGACGCCCCGCTCCCGCAGCCACCACCAGCCGCGCAGCGCCGGATGCGGCAGCCCGGCCGCCGAGCGCAGCGCCAGCGCGCGGGTGGCGCCGGTGCCGTCCCGGTAGGTCAGCTCGGCCCGGGCGCCCCAGCCGGTGGCCGGCGGCCGGGTCGGGTCGTGGCCGCCCGCGCCGACGAAGTCCCGGTAGAGCCCGACCACTTCCTCCACCGGAACCGACGGCCAGACCGTGAACCGCCCGCTCTCCCGGTCCACCACGGCGCACGCGGCCCCGACCTCCTCGGGCGCCCGCCGCTCCCCCGTCCGCGGGTCCACCTCCACCCGCGGCGGCTCCGCCCAGACCACCCACCCCAGCTCGAACTCGTGCGCGCACACCCGCCGCGCCACCCCGGCTCCCTGCGGCAGATCCCCGTTGATCCACCGGTGCCCCGCCTCCACCGCCTGCGCCCGTGCGATCACCCGTACACCCCCGTCGTCGAATCGGACCCCATCATCGTCCAGCCCCGATCATCCAGCCCCGATCGGCCACCGGGGGAATCCGCCGAAGGAGGACGCCGGTACCGCTCCCGCCCGACCGGAGCCTCCGGAGGGACGGTGAGCGCAACACCCCTGACGAGGACCGCCCGACCGGGATCCCCGGGCACGGCCGCTCCGTCGGCGCGGGAAGTCGGCCGAACCGGCTTCCCACGCGAACCCGATGGCGTGCCAGGAACGGGTGACACCAGGAGCTCAGGCCGCCACCAGGTCCAGGGGACGGCCCTCCGGGTTCAGGGCGATGGCCCAGAGGCCCTGGGTGGCGGGGTGGAGGGGGGCGGGGCCGCGGCGGGCGAGCTGGTGGTCGAGGTAGGTGACGGTGTCCCGGTGGTTGACGGCGTTCCAGGCGTGCGGGCGGCCGTAGGCGTCCAGGGTGAGCAGCACGGCCTGGGCGCCGTGCCCGGCCCGGCGGAGTTCGGCGGCGAGGCGGGTGAAGGCCTGGCCGCCGTCGCCGAGGTCGCGGAAGGGGGCGCCGAGTTCGCGTTCGGCGCGGTCGCGGCCGCCGCGTTCACCGGCGTCGCCCTCGGTGGGGATGCGCGGGGCCGCGCAGGTGGGGCGGCCGGTGTAGGTGTCGACGGCGGAGAGGGCGATCTCCAGGCTGTTGTTGGCCCGGCCGGCTTCGCGGTGGCCGCCCGCGTTGACGGCCTCGGCCCAGCCGCCGGCCGCCGGGTCGGGGTGGCGGGCGGGCAGGTCGTCCTGGTCGCGGGGCACCCGGCGTTCGAGTTCGGCCTGGTGCTGGGGGTCGACCGGGCCGAGCCCGCCGGGCCGTCCGTACGGGCGGCTGTCGGCGATGGTGCGCGGTCGGGGTTCTTCGGGGCCGTCGGCGAGCGGGCCGCGGCGGGCGCGCAGGGCGAGTTGGAGGGCCATCGCGTGGGCGGTGGCGACCGGGACGGCGCCCCAGGCGAGGGTCGGGTCGGCGAGGGCCGCGGCGGTGTCCCGGCGGCGGCCGTCGGGGTGGTGGGGCTCGGGCCGGCCGATGACCGGGGTGGTGCCGACGATCGGCGGCTCGGCCGGCGGCGGGGGTGCGGTGGCCGGGCCGTGGGTTCCGGCCGGGGTGCGGGGCGCGCCGGGCTGCGGTCCGGCGGCCACCGGGGCACCGACGACGGGCGCGCCGACGACAGGCGTCCCGGCCACGGGCGCGCCGGCTACGGGCGTACCGGCCACCGGCGTACCGGCCGCGACGCCGCCGGGCGCACCCGCCCCGACGCCGCTGCCGAAGGGCGCGGCCGGGTGCGCCGGGTATCCGCCGCCCACGGCGAGCGGGCCGGGCCCGACAGTGCCGATCGGGCCCGCCACCGGGTAGCCGCCCGGGTAGGCCGGTGTCCCGAACGGCCCGGGCGCACCGACCACGCCGACCACACCGACCGGCCGGACGACCGGGGGCGCGTCCGGCGCCGGGCTGTAGCCGGGTCCGCCGGTGGAGGGCGCGGCGACGGGCGCGGGCGGCGCGGCCACGGAGTCGGTCCGTACGGTCACCGGCACGCTGCCGCCACCGCCGCCTCCCCCGGTGTGCGTGGGCGCCTGGAGCGGGTAGTCCCCGTCCGACCAGGCCGCCGCCACCGCCGAGCCGCCCTGGTGGGCGGGGGCCGCCGCCCGGACCGACGGCCCGTCGTCCCGGGCGGGCGGCGACCAGTCGGCGGCCGCGGCCACGGCCCGGTGCGAGCCGCCGTACGAGGGGCCGGTGGCCGCGGCGGCCGGGTCGGCCGTCGGTGCCGAGGACGGGGCGGCCGTGGGGTCCGCGTTGGGCGACGCCACGGCGAGCACGGACGGGACCACCGGCGCGACGGCCTGGTCCACCGTCGGCAGCACCCCCGCCCCCTTCGGGTCGCCGCCGGGGGCCTTCCGGTCCCGCGGGTCGGTCAGGTCGGCGAGCGGCAGCCCGTGCAGGTCCTTCCCGGCCTGGTCGGTGAGCACCGGCTGCCCGTGCTCGTCGAGCCGGACGGCCAGGTCGGCCACCCCGACCACCGGCTTGCCGTCCGCTCCGGTCACCACCAGCAGCCCGGCGGCGTCGGCCACCGGTGTGCCGTCGGAGCGCAGGATGACCGGCTTGCCGTCCGCGCCGAGGACGGGCTGCCCGTGGGCGTCGAGCGCGACGCTGAGGCCGGGCACGCCGACCAGCGGCCTGCCGTCCTTCCCGGAGAGCACGACCAGTCCGGTGCCGTCCTTGCCGAGCACGCCCGGTTCGCGGAGGGCCGCGGGCAGTCCGGCGGCGAGCGGGTCGAAGCCGCCCGCGGTGCGGTAGGAGGCGGTGGTGACGCCGGGCGTGGCGGTGGTGCCGAGGCGCAGCAGGGCGACGGCGGAGGGGTCCTTGAGCGCGGTGGCCAGGGCGTCCTTCATGCTGCGGCCGAGTTCGGCGAGCAGTCCGGCGATCTTGAGGGCTGCGGTCTCCACCGCCACGGCCTCGATGCCCGCCGCGACCTGGCCGGCGGCGGCGTTCCTGACGCCGTCCGCGAAGCCGGCGACGGACTTCGCCAGCCCGCCGAACACCCCGGTCCGCCCCGTCTGCCCCGCCTGGTCCGCCTGGCCCGCCTGGTCGGCGGTGCGGGCCACCTCGGCCGCGGTCTGCTGGACCTTGGCGGCCTGCTCCCGGGCCTGCTGGAGCTCGGCGGCCAGGTTCCGCAGGGTGGCGATGATCTCGGCCTTGCAGCCGTCGACGTCCTTCGCGGCGGTGTCGAAGGCGGCGGCGACCAGCCCGACGGCGGTGTGGGCATCCGGCAGCCGGCCCTTGCCGCCGTCGCTGTAGGTGCGCCAGTACGCGGTGAAGGAGTCGACGGCGTGGCCGGAGTTGTCGGCGGCCACCCGCTGGACGGACTCGCCGCCCCGGCGGGTGATCCGTTCGGCCTCGGCGGCGAACTCCCGCCAGTGCGCGGCCGCCTTGCGCAGGGCCTCCTCGTCGGCCTGCGGCCACGGGTGGCCGGTCCTGGCCAGGAGCGGGACCAGTTCCTCGGGCAGTTTCCGGGACACGCGCTTCTTCCCCCTTCGAGCCGGGCCGTTCAGACCGACGTGTTCAGACCGACGTGTTCAGACCGACATGTCCTGGGGGACGGCCGGTGCCGCCCCCGGGGTTGCTCCGGTGCCCGAAGTCGTCGGCGGGCCCTGGTACACGGCGGGCCGGGCGACCGCCCCCGGGGCGGCTCCGGCCGGTCCGGTGGTCGCGCCGAAGCCGTCCGCCGTCGAGGTGTCGGTGTCGGTGGTCCGCTCGGCCATGCTGTGCAGTCCGGCCCCGACCTTGCCCAGTTGGCCGGCCAGGGCTTTCAGCCCGCCGAGGAGTTCACCGTGCGCCGGGCCGTAGACGGCGGCGAAGGCGCTGCCCGGCTGGTCGGCGCCCCAGGGCGTGCCGAGTGCGGCCAGGTCCTTCTCCAAGGTGCCCACGGCCTTGCCGAGTTCGCGTCCGAGCTTCTCGAACTCCCGCCCCTCGCCGTGGAGTTCCCACGGCTTGAGGGCGAACCCGGTGCCGTCACCGTCGGACCTGCCGGTGCTGCCGCCTGCCATCCCGTACCTCCCCGTAGCGGACCGCGGCCGCCATCCTAGGGCGTGTCTTGTGGATCAGGTCGGACCAGACCGCGGCGTCAGGGTGCGTGCATCGCAAGGCGGAGGAGGGAGTCCATGCGGTGGGGGCACCTCCCGGCCGAAGGCTGGGGGCCATCGGCGACCGACGACAACGCGGCGAGGTGCGTGCCCTGGCGTCGCGGGCCTGGCCTGATCCACAAGACACGCCCTAGGCACGCGCCCGGCCCCGCAGGCGCCCACGGCCGGACCTCTTCACCCCGCCTTCACCGCGTCCCGGGCGCGCGCCGGGCGTCGTCCACCGGTCCGTACGCCCCCGCGAAGCTCTACCCTTGCCGGGTGGCACCAGCAGAAACGTCCAAGAAGAAGACCAAGGCGAAGCCCCCGGCCGCCCCCGCTCCCGTCGACCTCGCGATGCCGACCCTGCGCCGCGAGATCCCGCGCGACGAGGTCCCGCTCGACTTCCCGCGCGCCTGGGTCGAGTTCGCCGACCCCGCCGACGAGGAGCAGGTCTTCCGCTGCGACCTGACCTGGCTGACCTCCCGCTGGTCCTGCGTCTTCGGCCAGGGCTGCCACGGCATCCGCGAGGGCCGCGGCGAGTCGGACGGCTGCTGCACGCTGGGCGCCCACTACTCGGACGAGGACGACGAGAAGCGCGTCCTCGGCCACGCGGCCCGGCTGACGCCCGAGCTGTGGGAGAACTTCGCCGAGGGCACCGACGCCAAGGGCCGGATCCGCTCCGACGGCGGCGTGACCATGCTGGACGAGGACGGCGACCGCCAGACCCGCCGGGTCAACGGCGCCTGCATCTTCGTGAACAGCCCGGACTTCGCGGGCGGCGCCGGCTGCGCCCTGCACGCGCTGGCCCTCAAGGAGGGCCGCGAGCCGCTGGAGACCAAGCCGGACGTCTGCTGGCAGCTGCCGGTCCGCCGCACCTACGACTGGATCGACCGCCCCGACGACACCCGCTACCTCCAGGTGACGATCGGCGAGTACGACCGCCGCGGCTGGGGCCCGGGCGGCCACGACCTGCACTGGTGGTGCACCGGGGCGCCGGCCGCGCACCAGGGCGCGGTGCCGGTGTACGTCAGCTACCGCCCCGAGCTCACCGAGCTGATGGGCCGCGAGGCGTACCAGGTGCTGGCCCGGCTCTGCGAGGAGCGGATCGCCACCAAGGGCGACCGCAGGGTGGCCCCGCACCCGGCGGACCCGGTCAGGAAGCCGAAGAAGGACTGACCCCGCCCGCCGGTACCGGCACACCCCCGGTACCGGCGCACCCCCTGGGTACCTGCCTACTTGTCGATGTCGCCGACCACGAAGAACATCGACCCGAGGATCGCCACCATGTCGGCGACCAGCGTCCCGGGCAGCAGCTCGGTCAGCGCCTGGATGTTGTTGAAGGACGCCGAGCGCAGCTTGAGCCGCCACGGCGTCTTGTCACCGCGCGAGACCAGGTAGTAGCCGTTGATCCCGAGCGGGTTCTCGGTCCACGCGTAGGTGCTGCCCTCGGGCGCCTTGAGCACCTTGGGCAGCCGCTGGTTGACCGGGCCGGGCGGGAGGGTGGCGAGCTTGTCGAGGCAGGCGTCGGCGAGGTCCAGCGAGTTGCCGGTCTGCTCCAGCAGGCATTCGAAGCGGGCGAGGCAGTCGCCCTCCTCGCGGGTGACGACGGTGAGCACCTGCCGCAGCTCCTCGGAGCCGTACGCGAGGTAGGGCTCGTCGCGGCGCAGGTCGAAGTCGAGGCCGCTGGCCCGGGCGATCGGGCCGCTGACCCCGTACGCCTGCGCCTGGGCCGCGGTGAGCACGCCGACGCCGGCGGTGCGGGCGCGGAAGATCTCGTTGCCGAGGACGAGGTCCTCGAAGACCGGCAGCTGGGAGCGGACGGTGGCGACGGCGGCGCGGACCCGGCCGAGCCAACCGGCCGGGAGGTCCTCCTTGAGGCCGCCGACCCGGTTGAACATGTAGTGCATCCGGCCGCCGGAGGCCTCCTCCAGCACGTGCTGGAGGTCCTCGCGGCCGGTGAAGGCGTGGAAGATCGGGGTGATCCCGCCGAGTTCCAGCGGGTAGGAGCCGAGGAACATCAGGTGGTTGAGCACCCGGTTGAGCTCGGCGAGCAGGGTGCGGATCCACACCGCCCGCTCGGGGACCTCCATGCCGAGCATCCGCTCGACGCCGAGCACCACGCCGAGTTCGTTGGAGAAGGCGGAGAGCCAGTCGTGCCGGTTGGCCAGCATGATGATCTGCCGGTAGTCACGGGCCTCGAACAGCTTCTCCGCGCCGCGGTGCATGTAGCCGATCACCGGCTCGGCGGTGACGATCCGCTCGCCGTCGAGCAGCAGCCGCAGCCGCAGCACGCCGTGGGTGGCCGGGTGCTGCGGGCCGATGTTGAGCACCATGTCGGTGGTGCCCGCCTCGCCGGTGAAGTTCTCGGCTCCCGCCCCGATGCCGACCGTGGTCTCCCTCATGACCCCAGAGTCTGCCATCCCGGCAGGGCCGCCAGGCTTTCCGGTACCGGCATGCGGACGGCTTGCAGGACCCATCCGAAGCCGCCCAGCCCGGCCGGGTCGGTGAGTTCGGCCCCCTCCCCGGCGCCGCTCAGGGCCCGCAGGTAGCCGGCCGGGTCGGTGGAGGCGAGCGCCAGCGGCGGGCGTCCGCCGCTGACCCCGAGCGCGCGCAGGGCCTCGCGCTGCGTCGTCCACAGGCTGTGGAGACCGGGGACGGCGACGGCGTCCAGCGCGACGTGCGCGGTCACGTCGCAGGAGCCGTCCGGCACCGGGGCCACCTCCCGGCCGTCCCGGAAACCGGTGAAGGTCCCGAACGGCGGCCGCCGCCCGGCCGTGTGCCCGTAGTCGACGGCGACGGCCAGTCCGCGCTCCAGCCCGGCCACCGCCCGGGCCCAGGCGGCGTCCCGGGGCGCCCCGAACTCCACCACCTCCCCGGGCTCGACGACCGGCCACCAGCGCTCGGCCCAGGCCGCGTCGGCCGCCGAGACGGGTTCGCCGAGGCGCTCCTCACCGGTCGCGGTGTCCACCTCGCGGTAGCGCAGCACGCCGTCCCCGTCGACCTCCCCGGCGTCCAGCGGCACGTTGTCCAGCCACTCGTTGGCGAACAGCAGCCCGGTCGCCCCGCGCGGCGGCTCCGTCGTCCACAGGGCTGTGGACGGAAGCCCGGCGGGCCGCTCGGCGAGCTCCACGCCGTACGGGCGCAGCCGCGCGAGCACCGGCCCGGGCAGTTCGGCCAGCACCCCGGCCAGCAGTTCGCCGCGCCCGGCCCCGACGTCGACCAGGGCCAGCTCCTCCGGACGGCCGAGGGCCTCGTCAACCTCCAGCAGCAGCCGGGCCACCGCACGGGCGAACCTCGGCGAGGCGTGCACCGAGGTCCGGAAGTGCCCGGCCGGGCCCTCCGGCCTGCGGTAGAAGCCGCCGTCCCGGTCGTACAGGGCCCGTTCCATGGCGGGCGCCCACCGCATCCACGTCATGGGCCGGGACGCTACCCGGCGGCGCGCGGCCCCTTCCAACCGGAGCGGGGCCGTCTCCGACCTACGGAGTAGGACGGATCGCCCTACCGGCGGACCTGGGCACCTCGTACGACTGCCTAGGCTGGACACGTGCATCGACTCAACGCCTGGCTCCGCCGTCACCCCATGGTGGTCGACGCCGTCTGGGCGTCGTTCGTGCTCTTCTTCGCCCTGGTGTCCGACAGCTCCTCCGGCAGCGGCTGGCTCCTCAACACGCAGATCCTGATCGCGGTGCTGCTGCCGCTGCTGATGGTCTTCCGCCGGCGCTTCCCCGACGTCACCGTCGCCGCCGCCACCGGCGTCGGCCTCGGCCAGGTCGCCGCCGACATCGACCCGGGCGCCTCCTCCATCGCCTACCTGGTGTTCGCCTACACCGGCGCCGCCTTCGGCCAGAAGTGGACCTCCCGGCTCGCCCTGCTCGCCGGGCTCTCCGCCGGTCCGCTGGCGTTCTGGCGGATGCACCTGGTGAAGACGTCCACCACCGACCACACCGGGGTCTACGTCTCCCGCCCGTACGGCTTCGCCGAGGCGGCGCTGGTCACCGTGCTGATGAGCACCCCGTTCATCCTCTGCTGGGCCTGGGGCCGGCTGACCAGGGTGCGGCGGGCCTACCTGACCGAGCTGGAGGACCGCGCGGCCCGGCTGGAGCGCGAACGGGACGCCCAGGCCAAGGTCGCGGTCGCGGCCGAGCGGGCCCGGATCGCCCGCGAACTGCACGACGTGGTCGCGCACAACGTGTCGGTGATGATCGTCCAGGCGGACGGCGCCGCCTACGTGCTGGACAACTCCCCGCAGCAGGCGAAGGAGGCGCTCGGCACGATCGCCTCCACCGGACGGCAGGCGCTGGTCGAGATGCGCCGCCTGCTGGGCGTGCTGCGCACCGCCGACACCGCCGAGGAGTACGTCCCGCAACCGGGCGTCGAGGAGCTGCCCGACCTCCTGGAGCAGGTCCGCACGGCCGGGCTGGAGGTCGACTACGCGACCTCCGGGCACCCGCGCGAACTCCCCCGCGGGGTCGAGCTGACGGTCTACCGGATCGTCCAGGAAGCGCTCACCAACGTCCGCAAGCACGGTGGCCCCGACGTGCACGCCCGGGTCGCGGTCGACTTCGGCGAACGGGAGCTGGCCGTCCTGGTGGAGGACGACGGCCGCGGCAGCACCGACGAACAACTGGCCGCCGGCGGCACGGACGGTCTGGGCCACGGCCTGATCGGCATGCGCGAGCGGGTCGGCATGGTCAGCGGCAGCCTCGACGTGGGCCCCCGCCCCGGCGGCGGCTTCCGGATCCGCGCCGTCCTCCCGCTCAAGGCGGCGCACTAACCCCCCGCCCCCCTTAGGAGCCATCTTGACCATCCGCGTGATGCTCGTCGACGACCAGGAGCTGCTGCGCACCGGCTTCCGGATGATCCTCCAGTCGCAGGGCGACATCGAGATCGCCGCCGAGGCGGGCGACGGCGCCCAGGCCCTGGACCTGCTGCGGCACACGCAGGTGGACGTGATCCTGATGGACGTCCGGATGCCGCGCCTGGACGGGGTGCAGGCGACCCGCCGGATCTGCCTGGCCGAGGACGGCAGTCCGCTGCCGAACGCCCCGCACGTGCTCATCCTCACCACCTTCGACCTGGACGAGTACGCCTTCGCCGCGCTCAAGGCCGGGGCCAGCGGCTTCCTGCTCAAGGACGTCCCGCCGACCGAGCTGGTGGCCGCGATCCGCGCGGTGCACGGCGGGGACGCCGTGGTCGCCCCGACCACCACCCGGCGGATGATCGACCGCTTCGCCGAGGTGCTGCCGACCCCGCACAGCGCGCCCGGCTCGGACGTCCTGGACCCGCTCACCGAGCGCGAGCGGGAGGTGTTCCTGCTGGTCGCCCAGGGCCTGTCGAACGGCGAGATCGCGGCCCGGCTGGTGCTCTCCGAGGCCACCGTGAAGACCCACGTCGGCCGGATCCTGGCCAAGCTGGGGCTGCGCGACCGGGTCCAGGCGGTGGTGCTGGCGTACGAGGCCGGGCTGATCCGGGCCGGGGCGTCCGACTAGGTCCGCCCGCCGGGGCCGCCCGTACACTGGGGCGGTACGTCCGGTACCCGACGCGGACCGGAACGGTCATTCAGGACAAGGGTGGACATGGATTCGTCCGACTTCGCCGACTTCGGAGAGTTCGCCCCGCTCGCCGACGGCCTCGGCGACCCCAGCAGCCGACCGGCCCGGCTCGCCGTCGGCGTGGTCGGCACCGGCCGGGTCGGCCCCGCGCTGGGCGCCGCCCTGCAGCTCGCCGGGCACACCGTGGTCGCCGCCTCCGGGGTGTCCAGCGCCTCCCGCCGCCGCGCCGAGTCCCTGCTGCCGGGCGTGCGGATCGTCACCCCGCCGCAGGTGATGGCCGCCGCCGACCTGGTGCTGCTGACCGTCCCGGACGACGCGCTCGCCGACCTGGTGGCCGGACTGGCCGCCACCGGGGCGGTCCGCCCCGGCCAGCTGCTGGTGCACACCTCCGGCGCCCACGGCGTCGGCATCCTGGAGCCCGCCACCCGGGCCGGGGCGCTGCCGCTGGCCCTGCACCCCGCGATGACCTTCACCGGCACCTCGGTGGACCTCGCCCGGCTGGCCGGCTGCCCCTTCGGGGTGACCGCCCCCGAGGAGCTCCGGCCGGTCGCCGAGGCGCTGGTGGTGGAGATGGGCGGCGAGCCCGAGTGGGTGCCCGAGGAGGTCCGCCCGCTCTACCACACCGCCCTCGCCCACGGCGCGAACCACCTGGTCACTCTGGTCGCCCAGGCGATGGACCTGCTGCGCACGGCCGGCGTCGCCGAGCCCGGCCGGATGCTCGGCCCGCTGCTCGGCGCCGCCCTGGACAACAGCCTGCGCTCCGGCGACGCGGCCCTCACCGGCCCGGTCGCCCGGGGCGACGCGGGCACCGTACGGCGCCACCTGGCGCAGCTCAGTACGGTGTCCCCGGACATCCCGGCGGCCTACCGGGCGATGGCCCGCGCCACCGCGCAGCGGGCGCTCGCCAACGGGACGATCGACGACGCGTCGGCGGCGGCACTGCTGGACGTACTGAACGAGGAGAAGCACTGATGGCACGCGGGAAGCAGCCGAGCAAGCCCCAGCGGGCGCCGAAGGTCCACCGGGCCGTCGTCACCCACACCGTGGACGACTTCGAGGCCGCGTTCTGGCCGGACGAGAGCCCGGTGGACAACGCCGTGGTGATGACCATGGGCGCCCTGCACGAGGGCCACGCCGCGCTGATCCGGGCCGCCCGCAAGCAGGTCGGCCGGGAGGGCCGGGTCGCGGTCACGGTCTTCGTCAACCCGCTGCAGTTCGGCCCGACCGAGGACCTGGAGCGCTACCCGCGCACCCTGGACGCCGACGTGAGGCTGGCCGAGGAGAACGGCGCCGACGTGGTGTTCGCGCCGTCCGTCGAGGAGGTCTACCCGAACGGCGAGCCGCAGGTGCGCCTGGCGGCCGGCCCGATGGGCGAGCGCTTCGAGGGCGCCACCCGGCCCGGCCACTTCGACGGGGTGCTGACCGTCGTCGCCAAGCTGCTGCACATCACCGACCCGGACTTCGCGTTCTTCGGCGAGAAGGACGCCCAGCAGCTGGCGCTCATCCAGCGGATGGTCGCCGACCTGGACTTCGACGTCGAGGTCGTCGGCGTGCCGACCGTCCGCGAGGAGGACGGCCTGGCGCTGTCCTCGCGCAACCGCTACCTCTCCGAGGAGGAGCGCACCCGCGCCCTCGTCCTGTCCAAGGCCCTGTTCGCCGGCCGGGACGTCGCCGCGCAGGGCCCGAAGGCCGTGCGCGAGGCCGCCTCGGCCGTCCTGGACGGCGCCGAGGGCGTCACCCCCGACTACCTCGCCCTGATCGACCCGCACGACTTCTCGGAGGCGGCGGACGACTTCCAGGGCGAGGCGGTGCTGGCCGTCGCCGCGAAGGTGGGCTCGACCCGCCTGATCGACAACGTCCGCATCATCGTCCGGTAGTACCGCAGTCAGAACCCCTCAGGCATGCACTCACAGGAGGCGTGACCCGCAATGCTCCGCACCATGCTCAAGTCCAAGATCCACCGGGCCACCGTGACCCAGGCCGACCTGCACTACGTCGGCTCGGTCACGGTGGACGAGGACCTGCTCGACGCCGCCGACCTGCTCCCCGGCGAGCTGGTCCACATCGTCGACATCAACAACGGCGCCCGGCTGGAGACGTACACCATCGCCGGCCCGCGCGGCACCGGCGTGATCGGCATCAACGGCGCCGCCGCCCGCCTGGTCCACCCGGGCGACCTCGTCATACTCATCGCCTACGGGCAGATGGACACGGCCGAGGCCAAGGGCTACGAGCCGAAGGTCGTCTTCGTGGACGAGCACAACCGGATCACCGGCTTCGGCGGCGACCCCGCCGAGGCACCGGAGGGCAGCGGACTGCTGCGCGGGGACACGGCGTACCGTGACGAGGACGGCGCGGCCACCGCGGCCACGCGCTGAAGGAGCCACTGAGCCATGTCCGTTACGCATCGCCTCACCGCCCCGAGCCCCGGGTGGACCGCCACCACCGACGTGGTCGTGGTCGGCTCCGGGGTGGCCGGTCTCACCGTCGCCCTCAACGTTCGCAAGGCCGGCCTGCGGGTCCTGGTGGTCACCAAGGCCGTGCTGGACGAAGGCTCGACCCGCTGGGCCCAGGGCGGCGTCGCGGCCGCCCTGGGTGAGGGGGACACCCCCGAGCAGCACCTGGACGACACCCTGGTGGCCGGCGCCGGCGTCTGTGACGAGGAGGCCGTCCGTACCCTGGTCACCGAGGGCCCGGACGCCGTCCGCCGGCTGATCGCCACCGGCGCCCTGTTCGACCGGGGCGAGGACGGCGAGATCCTGCTGACCCGCGAGGGCGGCCACCACCGCCGCCGGATCGTGCACGCGGGCGGGGACGCGACCGGCGCCGAGATATCGCGCGCCCTGGTCGCCGCCGTCCGCACCGACCCCGGCATCGAGCTGATCGAGCACGCGCTCGTCCTCGACCTGCTGACCGACGCCGAGGGCCGCACCGCCGGGCTGACCCTGCACGTGATGGGCGAGGGCCAGCGCGACGGCGTCGGCGCCGTCCGGGCCCGCGCGGTGGTGCTCGCCACCGGCGGCATGGGCCAGGTCTTCTCCGCCACCACCAACCCGGCGGTCTCCACCGGCGACGGCGTGGCACTGGGCCTGCGGGCCGGCGCCGCCGTCACCGACCTGGAGTTCGTCCAGTTCCACCCCACCGTGCTCTGGCTGGGCCCGGACGCCGAGGGCCAGCAGCCGCTGGTCTCCGAGGCGGTCCGCGGCGAGGGCGCCCACCTGGTGGACGCGGACGGCGTGCGCTTCATGGTCGGACAGCACGAGCTGGCCGAACTCGCCCCGCGCGACGTCGTCGCCAAGGCCATCACCCGGCGCATGCAGGAGCAGGGCGCCGAGCACATGTACCTGGACGGGCGGCACTTCGGCGCCGAGATGTGGGAGCACCGCTTCCCCACCATCCTCGCCTTCTGCCGCGCCCACGGCATCGACCCGGTCACCGAGCCGATCCCGATCGCCCCGGCCGCGCACTTCGCCTCCGGCGGCATCCGCACCGACCGGCACGGCCGTACCAGCGTCCCCGGCCTGTACGCCTGCGGCGAGGTCGCCTGCACCGGGGTGCACGGCGCCAACCGGCTGGCCTCCAACTCGCTGCTGGAGGGCCTGGTCTTCGCCGAGCGGATCGCCGCCGACCTGGCGGGGCTGCACGCGGCCGGCGAGCTGCCCGAGCGCACGGTGGACGTCGCCGCGGCGCGGGCCGCGCACCCGGTGCCGCTGCCGGGCTCCGAGGCCCGGGCCGAGATCCAGCGGCTGATGTCGCGGGGCGCGGGGATCCTGCGCTCGGCCGCCTCGATGGCCGACACCGCGGCCGGACTGGCCCTGATCGCCGAGCAGGCCCGCTGCCACGTGGCCGAGGAGAAGCCGGCCGACCCCCGGGTGGAGACCTGGGAGGCGGCCAACCTGCTGCTGGTCGCCACGGCGCTGGTCGCGGCCGCCGCGCAGCGCGAGGAGACCCGCGGCTGCCACTGGCGCGAGGACTTCCCCGAGCGCGACGACGCCCACTGGCGGCGCCACCTGATCACCACCCTCGCCGCCTCCGGCGACCCCGTCAGCACCCCCGAGGAGCAGTAGAACCATGACCCACGCGCACGAGGAACTCCCCCTGGCCGAGCAGGGCGGCTGCGGCGACGGCTGCGCCTGCGGGGACGGCGAGGGCTACGAGACCGGCCTGGACCCGCAGCTGGCCGAGCTGCTGGAGGAGGCCGGGCTGGACCCGATCGAGGTCGAGGACATCGCCACCCTGGCGCTGGCCGAGGACCTGGCCGGCGGCGAGGACGTCACCTCGGTGGCCACCGTGCCCGCCGACGCGGTCGCCACCGCCGACTTCACCGCCCGCCAGGCCGGTGTGGTGGCCGGCCTGCGGGTCGCCGAGGCGGTCGTCTCGCTGGTCTGCGAGGAGGAGTTCGAGGTCGAGCGGCACGTCCAGGACGGCGACCGGGTGGAGGCCGGCCAGGTGCTGCTGTCGGTCCGCTCGCGCACCCGCGACCTGCTGACCGCCGAGCGCAGCGCGCTCAACCTGCTCTGCCACCTGTCCGGCATCGCCACCGCGACCCGGGCCTGGGCGGACGCCCTGGAGGGCACCGGCGCGGTCGTCCGGGACACCCGCAAGACCACCCCGGGCCTGCGCGCCCTGGAGAAGTTCGCGGTCCGCTGCGGCGGCGGTGCCAACCACCGGATGGCGCTCTCGGACGCCGCCCTGGTGAAGGACAACCACGTGGTCGCCGCGGGCGGCGTGGCCGAGGCCTTCCGGGCCGTCCGGGCCGCGTACCCGGAGCTGCCGGTCGAGGTCGAGGTGGACGAGCTGGCGCAGATCCCCCCGGTGCTGGACGCCGGCGCGGACCTGATCCTGCTGGACAACTTCACCGTCGAGCAGTTGAAGGAGGCCGTCGCGCTGGTGGCCGGCCGGGCGAAGCTGGAGGCCTCCGGCGGACTGACCCTGGCCGACGCGCGCGAGGTCGCCCAGACTGGTGTCGACTACCTGGCCGTGGGCGCGCTGACCCACTCCTCGCCGATCCTGGACATCGGCCTGGACCTGCGCGCCTGACCGTCAGACCGTCACCGTCAGACCGAGAGCGGTTCCTGCCCCGATCCCGTCCCGACTCGCAGAAAGCGTTCCCGTGCTCCTCACCATCGACGTCGGCAACACCCAGACCACGCTCGGCCTGTTCGACGGCGAGGAAGTGGTGGAACACTGGCGGATCTCCACCGATCCGCGCCGCACGGCGGATGAACTCGCGGTACTGCTGCACGGGTTGACGGGCAACCGCACCGCGGTCCGGGAGGCCGCGGTGGAGGGCCTGGCGATCTGCTCCTCCGTGCCCGCCGTGCTCCACGAGCTCCGCGAGGTGACCCGCCGCTACTACGGCGACGTCCCCGCGGTGATCGTGGAGCCCGGGGTGAAGACCGGGGTGCACGTCCTGATGGACAACCCCAAGGAGGTCGGCGCGGACCGGATCGTCAACGCGCTGGCCGCCAACCACCTGTACGGCGGCCCGTGCATCGTGGTCGACTTCGGCACCGCGACCACCTTCGACGCCGTCAACGCGCGCGGCGACTACGTCGGCGGCGCGATCGCCCCCGGCATCGAGATCTCGGTCGAGGCGCTCGGCGTCCGCGGCGCCCAGCTGCGCAAGATCGAGCTGGCCCGGCCGCGCAACGTGATCGGGAAGAACACCGTCGAGGGCATGCAGTCCGGCATCCTCTACGGCTTCGCCGGGCAGGTCGACGGCCTGGTCGAGCGGATGGCCCGGGAGCTGGCCAAGGACCCGGACGACGTCCAGGTGATCGCCACCGGCGGGCTCGCCCCCCTGGTCCTCGGCGAGGCCACCACCATCGACGAACACGAGCCCTGGCTGACCCTGATCGGCCTGCGCCTGGTGTACGAGCGCAACCGGCCGAGCTGACCCGGCCCGTCTCCCCGCTGCCCCGCTGCCCCGCACCCCCGGCCACTCGGCCGACCCGGTGGGCGCGGGGCAGCGTCATAGGCGCGGCGAAAGGTTTCTCCAGCGGGCCGACCGAGCGGAATTCCGCGCGACGTTACCGACAAATCGGATATTCCTCACGTAGTGTCAACCCATGCCTACGCCACACGGATCGCGCGGCGGCATGGCCTTCAGCGCCGACGAAGTCCGCGTGCTGCGCCGAGCCCTCGCCCAAGCCCTGCACCCCGCCGTCCCCGTCCACCTCCAGGGGCCCGACCGGACGGCGCTCGCCGGGCCGGGCGCCGAACTGTGGGCGGAGGACGTCCAGGACGCCCTGCGCCTGACCGAGGCGATCGACGAGGCCGTCCAGGAGGGCGGCCGGCTGCGCGCCTTCCTGCTGGCCGACCTCGGCCGCTACCGCGCCGCCCTGCCCGGCAGCGCCGCCGGCTACCTGGAGCGTCTGGAGGAGGCGGTGGCCGACGGCTACCTGCCCGGGCCCGAGGACCTCACCGCCCTGCGCGGGCTGACCCGCCAGCCCTGCGGCCACGGCGAGCGGGCCCGCCGCTCCCGGCTCGCCGGCCGCTGCCACGCGCTGGCCGAGGCCGCCGTCCGCGAGCGCCTGGCGCTCTCCACCGGGCATCCGCGCCACCTGGTGGCCGTACCGAACCCCGCCGCACCACCCAGCAGTCACCCCACCCCTGTAGGAGGACGGATCACGATGAGCAGCACCGACTCCCGGGACTCGCGCCCGGAGCAGCCCGCCGCCGCGCAGACCCCGCCCCGCCCGCACCGGATGCCCACCCCGGCCGAACTGTTCGGCCGCCGCCCCAAGCCTCCGGCCCGGCCCGCCCCGGAGGCCGGGCAGGACGAGGACGAGGTCGAACTCGCCACCGGCACCGGCTGAGCCCGCCCGCACCCGCCCCGGAGGGGAGGCCGTCGATCCGACGGCCTCCCCTCCGGTGTCATCCGGTCGCGGAGCACGGCGTACGGCTGGCTACCCTTGTGGGGTGAGCGATCAGAGCCTTGTCCCCGCGACCGACGACCTTCCCGAGCAGATGCGCGTCCGGCGCGAGAAGCTGGACCGGCTCCGGGCGGCCGGGGTCGACCCGTACCCGGTCGGATTCCCCCGCACCAGCACCATCGCGGACCTGCGTGCCAAGCACCCGGACCTCGAAGCCGACACCGCGACCGGCGAGCGCGTCGGCATCACCGGCCGGGTGATCCTGTCCCGCACCGGCGGCAAGCTGTGCTTCGCCACCCTGCGCGACGGCTCCGGCGACCTCCAGGTGATGCTCTCCCTGGACAAGCTCGGCGCCGAACGGCTGGCGGCCTGGAAGTCCGACATCGACCTCGGCGACCAGGTCGGCGTCGAGGGCGAGGTGATCACCTCCAAGCGCGGTGAGCTGTCGGTGATGGTGGACCGCTGGGAGCTCACCGCCAAGTGCCTGCGCCCGCTGCCGGACAAGCACAAGGGCCTGACCGACCCGGAGGCCCGGGTCCGCCAGCGC
This sequence comes from Kitasatospora sp. NPDC029367, assembly GCF_055569135.1. Taxonomy (NCBI): domain Bacteria; kingdom Bacillati; phylum Actinomycetota; class Actinomycetes; order Kitasatosporales; family Streptomycetaceae; genus Kitasatospora; species Kitasatospora sp. NPDC029367. The sequence goes on along the minus strand of NZ_JBVHYH010000002.1, from coordinate 108,630 downwards.
TACGTCGACCTGATCGTGAACCCCGAGGCGCGCGAGATCCTGCACCTGCGCAGCAAGGTCGTCCGCTCGATCCGCCGCACCTACGAGGACCGCGGCTACATCGAGGTCGAGACCCCGATGCTGCAGCCGGTGCACGGCGGCGCCAACGCCCGCCCGTTCAAGACGCACATCAACGCGTACGACATCGACCTCTACATGCGCATCGCGCCCGAGCTGTACCTCAAGCGGCTGGTGGTCGGCGGCGCCGAGAAGGTCTTCGAGATCAACCGAAACTTCCGCAACGAGGGCGCGGACTCCACCCACAACCCGGAGTTCACCTCGCTGGAGTCGTACGAGGCCTACGGCGACTACGACACCCAGGCCGAGCTGATCCGCGCGACGATCGTCAACGCCGCCCGGGACGCCCTGGGCACCACGGTGATCAAGGGCGTCGACCCGCACGGCGTGGAGCACGAGATCGACCTGGCCGAGCCGTGGGCGGAGGTCAGCGTCTACCCGGGCATCTCCGCCCACCTGGGCGTCGAGGTCACCCCGGAGACCTCCGTCGAGGAGCTGCGCGCGCTGGCCACCGAGCACGGCATCCCGTTCGAGAAGAACTGGGGCCACGGCCAGATCGTGCTGGAGATGGTGGAGCGCCTGCTGGAGGAGAACGCCGTCCGGCCGACCTTCATCAAGGACTACCCGACCGAGGTCTCCCCGCTGACCCGCCAGCACCGCTCGATCGCGGGCGTGGCCGAGAAGTGGGACCTGGTGATCTTCGGCACCGAGATCGGCACCGCCTACTCCGAGCTGGTCGACCCGGTCGAGCAGCGCGCCCGCCTGACCGCGCAGTCCCTGCTGGCCGCCGGCGGCGACGTCGAGGCGATGCAGGTGGACGAGGACTTCCTGCGCGCCCTGGAGTACGCGATGCCCCCGACCGGTGGCCTGGGCCTCGGCGTGGACCGCCTGATCATGCTGCTGACCGGCAAGAACATCCGGGAGACCGTGCTCTTCCCGCTGGTGAAGCCGGAGCCGAAGGCCTCCGCCGTCGCGGCGGAGAAGACCGAGGAGGAGTGACCTGATGGACTACGTCAGCGCGATCGTGCCACCGCTGGTCATGGCGATCGGCTTCGGATTCCTGGTGCGGGCCATCTTCCGCAGCCAGGGCGGGGCCCAGAAGGCCAAGGAAGACATCGACTGATCGACTGACGCCGTCAGCCGCTGCGAACCACCCGCGCCGCCATTCCCGATTCCCGGGGGTGGCGGCGCGCCGGTTTGGCGCACTTCACAAGATTTGCCCCATTCACTCCCTATCCTGGCCGCACTATGGTCCGGCAACTCGGTGAACTTGAGAACGCCATCATGACCCGGGTGTGGCGGTGGAACCGACCGGTGACGGTTCGCGAGGTTCTCCTGGATCTGCGGTCGGAACGCGAAATCGCGTACACCACGGTGATGACCGTCCTGGACAAGCTGCACAGAAAGGGCTGGTTGCGCCGCGAGCGGGTGGGCCGGGCCTATCGATATGAACCGGTCTCCTCGCGTGAGGCGTACACGGCGGCTCTGATGAACGACGCCTGGGCCACCGGTGACAATCCCGCGGCGGCCCTGGTCCACTTCTTCGGCCTGATGTCGCCGGAGCAGCGCGAGGCCCTCCGGGACGCCTTGCGGGTCGCGGCCTTGTTCCCGCCCGATCCAGCGGCGGATCAGCCCGCCCCGGATTCCCCCGCGGACGGCCCGGATAGCGGCGGAGCGGATACCGGGGAGACCCCGCCGGGCGCGACACGATAACGTCCCGCCATGGAGGTCACCATCCGCCGCGCGCGGACCACGGACGTACGGGCCGTACGCGGGCTCATCGACGCCTACTCGCGCGACGGCATTCTGCTCGACAAGCCCACAGTCACACTGTTCGAATCCGTCCAGGAGTTCTGGGTCGCGGAACGCGACGACAACGGCGCGGTGGTGGCCTGCGGCGCCCTGCACGTGATGTGGGAGGACCTCGCCGAAGTCCGTACGCTGGCGGTCGATCCGTCCTGCCGGGGCTTCGGGATCGGGCACCTGCTGTTGGAGAAGCTGGTGCAGACCGCCCGCTGGCTGGGCGTCCGTCGGATTTTCTGCTTGACGTTCGAGGTTCCGTTCTTCGCGAAACACGGTTTCGTCGAGATCGGGGAGCTCCAGGAAACCGATGATGGTACGACAGACCCGGCGGCGATCGCTACGGATGTCTATGAAGAACTCCTCCGCTCGTACGATGAAGGTGTCGCGGAGTTCCTCGACCTGGAGCGGGTGAAGCCCAACACACTGGGCAACTCGCGCATGCTGCTGCACCTCTGAGCGGCTCCGCGCCGGTCAAGGGTTTGTGTTTTCCGCAGAAAGGCGCTTTCCTTTCCTTAGGCAATGGGTCGTTTAGCGGAAAGGGAAGCCCGTGGCACAGAGGGTGCAGGTCATTCTTGAAGACGATCTCGATGGCGGTTCGGCGGACGAGACGGTGACGTTCGCGCTCGACGGCGTTGCCTACGAGATCGACCTGAAGAGCGCCAACGCGGACAAGCTGCGCGGTCTGCTGGCGCCGTACGTGGAGAAGGGCCGCAAGCAGAGCGGCCGGCTGGCCGGCGCCCGCCGCCCGGGCCGCGCCGCCGCTGCGCGCCCGTCCGGCAGCGCTCCCGACACCGCGAAGGTCCGCGCGTGGGCCAAGGAGCAGGGCATGGAGGTCAACGACCGCGGCCGGGTGCCGAGCACGGTCCGCGAGGCCTACGACAAGGCCAACGCGGCCTGACCCCGGCGCCACCACCGGCCCGCCGGAGCGGATGCGGGGCCCCGGCGGCCGCGTACGGCACCGACAGCACACGCGCGGGGCGCGGAGGTGACACCTCCGCGCCCCGCGGTGCGCACCGGGCCGGCCGCCGCACCGGCGGCCCCGGGGCCCTGGCCGGCCCGGCCGGCCGGGAGCGCGGGCTCGGGCGGCGGAACAATCACGAGCTGTGCAACGCTGTAGGGGCGAAGCGGTAACGCGGACACCCCGGGATGGCGTACGACCGTCCCCGGCCGCCGTCGAACCACCGTCACCGCGGCCGGACTTCTCGCCAGGCGAACACCGCCACCGCGGAAACTGCGCGAGAACCGCCCCGATACCGGGTATGAATGCAGGTGGACGGGTTCTTCGACCCGTCCAGGGGCAGCATGTGCGACCGGCCGAAGAGGGTCCGGCTCCGCCCCGGCGACGCTTGTTCGCCGATGGCGTAGCGGTTTCCGGTGCATCCGGCCCACCTGTGGGAACACCGATTCCCAGCATCAGGTTGGGATTGGTGTCGGCTGGTCGCGCAGCATCTCGCTCCTCTACCGGGGAGTGAATCCGTGGGCCGCGCCGCTGAGCGGGACTAGCATGCGGAAGGACAGGGCGGGGACGGACCCCGAACTGCCCGACCGCTCTGAGGAGCGATAAACGATGTTCGAGAGGTTCACCGACCGCGCGCGGCGGGTTGTCGTCCTGGCTCAGGAAGAAGCCCGGATGCTCAACCACAACTACATCGGCACCGAGCACATCCTCCTGGGTCTGATCCACGAGGGCGAGGGCGTCGCCGCCAAGGCCCTGGAGAGCCTCGGGATTTCCCTTGAGGCCGTGCGCCAGCAGGTCGAGGAGATCATCGGCCAGGGCCAGCAGGCCCCGTCCGGTCACATTCCCTTCACCCCCCGGGCGAAGAAGGTCCTGGAGCTGTCGCTCCGGGAGGCCCTGCAGCTCGGCCACAACTACATCGGCACCGAGCACATCCTGCTCGGCCTGATCCGCGAGGGCGAGGGCGTCGCCGCCCAGGTCCTGGTGAAGCTGGGCGCCGACCTCAACCGGGTGCGCCAGCAGGTCATCCAGCTGCTCTCCGGTTACCAGACCAGCGGCGGCAAGGAGTCGGCCACGGCCGGCGGGCCCGCCGAGGGCACCCCGTCGACCTCGCTGGTCCTGGACCAGTTCGGGCGCAACCTCACCCAGGCCGCCCGCGAGGCCAAGCTCGACCCGGTCATCGGGCGCGAGAAGGAGATCGAGCGGGTCATGCAGGTGCTGTCCCGCCGCACCAAGAACAACCCGGTCCTGATCGGTGAGCCCGGCGTCGGCAAGACCGCCGTGGTCGAGGGCCTGGCGCAGGCGATCGTCAAGGGCGAGGTCCCGGAGACGCTCAAGGACAAGCAGCTCTACACGCTGGACCTGGGCGCCCTGGTGGCCGGCTCGCGCTACCGCGGTGACTTCGAGGAGCGCCTCAAGAAGGTGCTCAAGGAGATCCGCACCCGCGGCGACATCATCCTGTTCATCGACGAGCTGCACACCCTGGTCGGCGCGGGCGCCGCCGAGGGCGCCATCGACGCCGCCAGCATCCTCAAGCCGATGCTGGCCCGCGGCGAGCTGCAGACCATCGGTGCCACCACCCTGGACGAGTACCGCAAGCACCTGGAGAAGGACGCCGCGCTGGAGCGCCGCTTCCAGCCCATCCAGGTCGCCGAGCCCTCGCTGCCGCACACCATCGAGATCCTCAAGGGTCTGCGCGACCGCTACGAGGCCCACCACCGGGTCTCCATCACGGACGCCGCCCTGGTCGCCGCCGCCACCCTGGCCGACCGGTACATCTCGGACCGCTTCCTGCCGGACAAGGCGATCGACCTGATCGACGAGGCCGGCTCCCGGATGCGCATCCGCCGGATGACCGCGCCGCCGGACCTGCGCGAGTTCGACGAGAAGATCGCCGACGTGCGCCGCGAGAAGGAGAGCGCGATCGACGCGCAGGACTTCGAGAAGGCCGCGTCCCTGCGCGACGACGAGAAGCAGCTCCTGCAGGCCAAGGCCAAGCGCGAGAAGGAGTGGAAGGCCGGCGACATGGACGTCGTCGCGGAGGTCAACGAGGAGCTCATCGCCGAGGTCCTGGCCACCGCCACCGGCATCCCGGTCTTCAAGCTGACCGAGGAGGAGACCTCCCGGCTGCTGCGCATGGAGGACGAGCTGCACAAGCGCGTCATCGGCCAGAAGGACGCCATCAAGGCGCTCTCCCAGGCCATCCGGCGCACCCGTGCGGGTCTCAAGGACCCGAAGCGCCCCGGCGGTTCGTTCATCTTCGCCGGCCCGTCCGGCGTCGGTAAGACCGAGCTGTCCAAGACGCTCGCCGAGTTCCTCTTCGGCGACGAGGACGCGCTGATCGCGCTCGACATGTCCGAGTTCTCCGAGAAGCACACCGTCTCCCGGCTGTTCGGCTCCCCGCCCGGGTACGTGGGCTACGAGGAGGGCGGCCAGCTGACCGAGAAGGTCCGCCGCAAGCCGTTCTCGGTCGTCCTCTTCGACGAGGTCGAGAAGGCCCACCCGGACATCTTCAACTCGCTGCTGCAGATCCTGGAGGACGGTCGTCTGACCGACTCCCAGGGCCGCGTGGTCGACTTCAAGAACACCGTCATCATCATGACGACCAACCTCGGCACCCGGGACATCTCCAAGGGCTTCAACCTGGGCTTCGCGGCCACGGGTGACACCCAGACCGGGTACGAGCGGATGAAGGCGAAGGTCGGCGAGGAGCTCAAGCAGCACTTCCGCCCCGAGTTCCTGAACCGCGTCGACGACATCGTGGTGTTCCACCAGCTGTCCGAGGACGACATCATCCAGATCGTCGACCTGATGATCGACAAGGTGGACGAGCGGCTCAAGGACAAGGACATGGGCCTGGAGCTCAGCGTCGAGGCCAAGAAGCTGCTGGCCAAGCGCGGCTACGACCCCATCCTGGGTGCCCGTCCGCTGCGCCGCACCATCCAGCGCGAGATCGAGGACCACCTCTCCGAGAAGATCCTCTTCGGCGAGCTGCGGGCCGGCCACATCGTGGTCGTGGACGTGGACGGCGAGGGCAAGGACGCCAAGTTCACCTTCCGCGGCGAGGAGAAGTCGGCCGTCGCGGACACCCCGGCCGCGGTCGCCTCGTCCGGTCCGGACCTGACGAAGTAGACCAACATTTAACAGACAACTTCACAGCCACGAGCCCCCGGCGTTCGCGCCGGGGGCTCGTGGCGTTCCGGGGTCCCGCGCAGGGCCCTGACCAGGCCTTCTCTGAGCAGCCGTCAGCTGACAGGAAATCGGCGAGCATAGCGCCGTGGCCATGTCAGGGTCAAGGTCTATCTTTTCCAGCCCCACTTCGGTCAAATGACGTCCACCTGTCTTTCATATTGGTTTACCGGGCCTTGGCCAAGAGTCAGCTCGGTCGGGGAGGGCGTCACAACGTTGAAGACCACCAGGAGAGCCGCAGCGGTCACCACCGCGGCGGCGGTCATAGTCACGCTCGGCGCGGGTCTGTTCCCGAGCAGCGCCGTCGCAGCCGGCTCGGCACCGGTTCCGAAGGACCCGGCCGAGGCCGTCCAGAACACCGAGCACAACATCCCGGGCCCGCTGACCGCCAAGGTCGACGCGGAGAAGAAGGCCGCCACCGAGCAGCTGCTCAACGGCACCGCCCAGGTCGAGCAGCACAACGGCAGCACCAGCGTGAAGCTCGGCAAGGACAAGTACGTCGAGCTCGCCCGTGAGCGCACGGACAAGATCTTCACGATCCTGGTCGACTTCGGCGACCAGGTCGACAACACCACCAAGACCGCCGACGGCAAGGTCAAGTACGGCGGCGACCCGGGCCCCAAGCACAACGAGATCGCAGCGCCCGACCGCGCCACGAACAACTCGACCGCCTGGCAGGCCGACTACAACCAGCAGCACTTCCAGGACCTGTACTTCGCCAAGGACAAGCCCTCGCTGAAGACCTTCTACGAGAAGCAGTCCTCGGGCCGCTACTCGGTCGACGGCGTGGTCTCGGACTGGGTCCGGGTGCCGTGGAACGAGGCCCGGTACGGCTCCGACTACTGCGGCTCCAACGTCTGCGCGAGCGCCCAGGACCTGATCCGCGACGCCGTCGACATCTGGTACAAGGACCAGCTGGCGAAGGGTCAGAGCGACGCCCAGATCAAGGCGACGCTGGCCCAGTACGACCAGTGGGACCGCTACGGTTCGCACCACGACGGGAACTTCAACCAGCCCGACGGGTACATCGACCACTTCCAGATCGTGCACGCCGGCGAGGACAAGTCGGCCGGTGGCGGCAAGCAGGGCAGCAAGGCCCTGTGGGCGCACCGCTCGTACGTCTACGGCAACCTGACCGGCCAGGCCGGCCCGGACAACAACAAGCTCGGCGGCGTCCAGGTCGGCAACACCGGCCTCTGGATCGGCGACTACACGATGCAGCCGGAGAACGGCGGCCTCGGCGTCTTCGCGCACGAGTACGGCCACGACCTCGGTCTGCCGGACCTCTACGACACCGCCGGCAAGGGCATCGACAACTCGGTCGGCTTCTGGTCCCTGATGTCCTCCGGCTCCTGGCTCGGCGAGGGCAAGGACAGCATCGGCGACATGCCGAACGACCTCGACGCCTGGAGCAAGTACCAGCTCGGCTGGCTCAAGGCCGACCGCGCCAAGGCGGGCACCGAGTCGACCCACCACATCGGCCCGGTCGAGTACAACACCGACCTTCCGCAGGCGCTCATCGTCGACCTGCCGAAGAAGAGCATCACCACCGACATCAACAAGCCCTTCGCCGGCAACAGCGAGTGGTGGAGCGGCAGCGCCGACAACCTGAACGTCACGCTGACCCGCGAGATCGACCTGACCGGTAAGGCCAAGGCCAGCATCAACGCCAAGGCCTGGTACGAGCTGGAGCCGGACTTCGACTACGCCTTCGGCGAGGTCTCCACCGACGGTGGCAAGACCTGGACCGTGGTGGACGGCACCTGGAACGGCGCCGCCCTCCCGAAGGAGAACGGCCGCCCGGCCCTCAGCGGCCTCACCGCCGCCTGGGGCGACCTGTCGTTCAACCTGGACGCCTACGCCGGCAAGAAGATCCAGTTCCGCTACCACAACACCACTGACGGCGGTCTGCACTACCGCGGCTTCGCGGCGGACAACATCGCCGTGGTCGCCGACGGCGCCACCGTGTTCAGCGACGACGTGGAGAACGGCGACAACGGCTGGACCGCCGCCGGCTTCACCCGCTTCGGCGGCTCGTACACCAAGGACTACGCGCAGTACTACATCGCGGAGAACAAGCAGTACGTGTCGTTCGACCAGACCCTCAAGACCGGCCCGTACAACTTCGGTTCGGCCGCCAAGCCCAACTGGGTCGAGCACTACTCGTACCAGCCCGGCCTGCTGATCTGGTACTGGGACGAGTCGCAGACCGACAACAACGTCAGCGCCCACCCGGGCCACGGCCTGGTCCTGCCGGTCGACTCGCACCCGACCCCGATGAAGTGGTCCGACGGCACCCTGATGCGTCCGCGCATGCAGGGCTTCGACTCGACCTTCGGTTCGCGCCGCGTCCCGGCGCTGACCCTGCACAAGGCCGACGCCGAGACCGTCATCCCGAAGTCCAAGGGCGTCGACGAGTTCTCCGACCTGAAGTCCTGGTGGTCGAAGGACAACCCGTACGCCGGTGTGGACGTGCCGAAGACCGGCACCAGCATCGAGGTCGAGAACGAGTCCGCGAACTACCTGGAGACCTGGATCCGGGTCCGCCCGGTCGACAACTGATCGTCCCTGACGGTCAGGCCGTGATCGCGCGGCACTGAGTTCTCCACGTCCGGCCCGCCCCCGCCACCGCGCGGGGGCGGGCCGGACGCTTTTTCGGCGGTCGGCCCCGGCCCGGGCCCAGGACGCCGGGTGGCACTGGTCACAGCGGTTCGGCGCGGTACGACCGGGCCTAGTAGTCGGCGGGACGGGACCGCGGCGCGGACCCGGTCGGGCCCCGGCGATCCGATCTCATGATCATTACTCCGTCGGCTTGAATCCCCGGCGCCACGCCGACTATGCGGGGTAGTACGTCGCCGGGTTTGGGGCTGCGCTCGGTGACGGTTAAAGCTGAGTGCTCCCCCGCGCAGCCGACCGCCCGACCGGCGTTCCGTGCTGCCCCCGTACGACCGTGAGGTACGACCCGCGATGTCCAACGTCCCGCCCGTGGGGCCGGCCCTGCGCCGGCTCGCCGTCCGCGCGACGGCCCAGGCGGCCGTCTGGCAGCCGCGGATCACCCAGGCCCTGCGCAGCCGCGCCGTACCGCCGCTGCGCCTGCTCACCACCCCCCGGCACGCCACCCTGCCGGGCAGCCGGCAGCGGACCGAGCGCGACCACGCGGTGGCCTCGGCCGGGGCGGCCGCCGCGCTGCTGGCGGGAGTGCTGCTGGTCGCCGCCCCCGGCAGCGCCTCGGCGCAGACCGTACGGCCGACCACGCCGGGCAGCTCGGCCTTCACCGCCCCGCGGGCGGAGGTGCCCGACCCGGGCCTGGTGCAGGTGGCCGGACCGAGCCCGTACAAGCTGCCGGAGGACGCCGCCTCGGCGCAGGCCTTCGTGGCGGTGGCGCCCAACCTGCTGCCGCTCGACCCGCCGGGCGCGGAGCCCGCGCCCGCCGAGCAGCCCGCCGAGCAGCCCGGTTCGCAGCCGGAGGCCGCACCGGCCCCCGCGCCCGCGCCCGCGCCGGACTGGTCGGCGCCGGCGCCGGACGCGCCGACCAGCAATCCGTACGGGGTGGCCAACTCCGGCTACGCCGCCGGGTACCACACCGGGGTGGACTTCGCGGTCTCCCCCGGCACGCCGGTGCTGGCCGTCGGCGACGCGACCGTGGTCTCGGCCGGCTGGGACGGCGCCTACGGCAAGGAGGTCGTCCTGCGGCTGGCCGACGGGCACTTCGCGCAGTACGCGCACCTGTCCGCGGTCTCGGTGTCGGCCGGTGACCGGGTGTCGGCGGGCCGGCGGGTCGGGCTGTCCGGGAACACCGGCAACTCCACCGGGCCGCACCTGCACTTCGAGATCCGCACCAGCAACCGCTACGGCGCGGTGGTCGACCCGATCGCCTACCTCGCCGCGCACGGCGTCACGGCGTTCTGAGGACCGCCGCTCAGCCCCGGGCGGGCTGCCCGATCCGGGCGCTGATCTCCAGCGAGACCTCGCGGGCCGCTTCGAGCGCCTCCTCCAGGTCCGCGGCCGGCAGCTTCTCGCCCCACACGTTCTCGGTGTCGCCGCCGTCGGAGGAGTCCTGCTTGAGCAGGAAGAACGCCGAGTGGGCGGTGAACAGCGCCATCGCCGCCCGCAGGCGGTCCCGGAACCCGGCGTCGGGCCCGTGCACCAGCTGCATCATGGTGATCACGCGCTCCCGGAAGGCCAGCCCGGCCGGGGAGTCGCGCAGCGCGGGCTGGTTCTCGTGGAAGAAGCGCAGCAGCGGGGCCCGCTCGCTCATCCCGTCCGCGTAGCGCCGGATCATCTCGTCGCGCATCTCCGGGCTCCAGGACTGCTGCTCCCGGCCCCACGCGATGATCTCGTCGATCGGGGCGGCCATCCGCTCGACGATGCCCAGGACGATGTCGTCCTTGGTCTTGAAGTGGTAGTACAGCGCGGCCTTGGTGACGCCCAGTCGGTCGGCGATCTCACGCAGCGAGGTCTGCTCGTAGCCCTGCTCCGAGAAGAGCTCCAACGACACCTCGATGATGCGAGCCCGGGTGTCGCTGCGGGGGCTGTGCGGAGTGCCCATGGCCTGCCTCGTTGACTGCGTCGGTGACTACTGGGGTGACTGCTGGGGTGACTGCTGCGGACCCAGGGTGGCGTCCGCCCCGGGCCATTGTCCCTGCCCAGGCGCCCGGTCTTAAAACTGGCTTGACGACCGGCTAGTAAAAAGCCTACCGTGCCGACGATCGATAAACTAGCCGGGCGTCAAGTAAGTGATCCGCACAGGCGGCGCGAGGCCCGTCCGAAACACCCTCGGGAGACCCCACCCCATGTCACAGTCCAAGACCGCCGGCCCGGTACCGGAGGACAAGGCGACCGAGGAGGAACAGCCGCGGTCGCCCCGCGAGATCCGCCTCGTGATGGTCGGCCTGGTCGTCACGATGCTGCTCGCCATGCTCGACAACCTGATCGTCGGCACCGCGATGCCGACCATCGTCGGTGACCTCGGCGGTGCCGAGCACCTCTCCTGGGTGGTGACCGCGTACACCCTGGCCACCGCCGCCTCCACCCCGATCTGGGGCAAGCTCGGCGACCTCTACGGTCGCAAGGGCGTCTTCCTGACCTCGATCGTGATCTTCCTGGTGGGTTCGGCACTGTCCGGCCTGTCCCAGAACATGAACGAGCTGATCGGCTTCCGGGCCGTGCAGGGCCTCGGCGCCGGCGGTCTGATGGTCGGCGTCATGTCGATCATGGGTGCGCTCGTCCCGCCGCGTGACCGCGGCAAGTACCAGGGCATGTTCGCCGCCGTGATGGCCCTCGCCACCATCGGCGGCCCGCTGGTCGGCGGCTTCATCACGGACCACCTGAGCTGGCACTGGACCTTCTACATCAACCTGCCGCTCGGCCTGATAGCCCTCGCCGTCGTCATCGTCACCCTCAAGCTGCCGAAGGTCACCAACACCGCCCGGATCGACTACCCGGGCGCCGTGCTGCTCACCGCGGGCATCACCTCGCTGGTGCTGATCACCACCTGGGGCGGCCAGCAGTACGCCTGGGGCTCCAAGGAGATCCTCGGCCTGGCCGCGCTCGCCGTCGCCTCGCTGATCGCCTTCTGCTACGTCGAGCAGCGGGCCCAGGAGCCGATGCTGCCGCTGAGCCTGTTCAAGAACCTGAACTTCACCCTGGTCTCGATCATCGGCTTCGTGGTCGGCTTCGTGATGTTCGGCTCGACCGTCTTCCTGCCGCTCTACCAGCAGATCGTCCAGGGCGCCTCGGCGACCAACTCCGGCCTGCTGCTGATGCCGATGATGTTCGGCATGCTGGTCGTCTCGCTGGTGGTCGGCCAGGCCGTCACCAAGACCGGCAAGTACCGGGTCTTCCCGATCATCGGCACCGTCGTGATGACCGGCGGCATGCTCCTGCTCTCCACCATGGGCGTCGGGACCAGCAGCTTCACCTCGGCCTGCTGGATGGTCGTGCTCGGCGCCGGCATGGGCTTCCTGATGCAGATCACCATGCTGGTCGCGCAGAACAGCGTCGAGCTCAAGGACATGGGCGTGGCCAGCTCCACCGCCACCCTGTTCCGCACCATCGGCGGTTCCTTCGGTGTCGCGCTGTTCGGCGCCCTGTTCAACAACCGGGTGAAGGACACCATGACCTCGCGCCTGGGCGAGCAGGCCTCGGCCGGCGGCGGGGCGAAGGACCCGGGCCAGATGAGCCCGGCCGAGCTGCGCAAGCTGCCCGAGGTCGTCCAGGACGCCTACCACCACGCGGTGTCCAACGGCATGCACACCGTCTTCCTGTGGGGCGCCGGGGTGGCCGTGATCTCCATCGCCGCGGCGGTGTTCCTGCGCGAGGTGCCGCTGCGCGGCACCGGCAAGGGCGAGAAGCCGGCCGAGGCCTCGCTGGAGGCCGCGGCGGTCTGACCCGCTCCGCACGGACCACGGCGCCCCCGGGAGAGGACCTCCCGGGGGCGCGCCGTTCCGTTCCTACCGGGGCAGTCGGTAGACGCCCTGCTCGACCGGTTCGACCAGGCCGTCGGCGACCAGGCCGTCCAGGGCCCGGGCGCGCTGCACCGCGTCCGGCCAGACCGCGTCCAGCCGGGCCTGCGGGACGGTGCCGTGCGCCTCGCGCAGCACCGCGAGCAGCTTGCCGCGCACCTGGCGGTCGGTGCCCTCGTAGGTCTGGCCGCGCCGGGCCGGGCCCTCGTACGGCGGGCGGCCGGCCCGCTGCCAGGCGCAGACGGTGAACAGCGGGCACTGCCCGCACTCCGGGCCGCGGGCGGTGCAGACCAGGGCGCCCAGCTCCATCACGCCGACCGCCCAGGTGGCGGCCGTCGCGGCGTCGTCCGGCAGCAGCGCGGTCGCGGTGCGGCGCTCGGCGGCGGTGGTGGCGGTGGCCGGGTACTCGACGCCGGTCACCGCGCGGGCGAAGACCCGGCGGACGTTGGTGTCCAGCACCACGTGCCGCTGGCGGAAGGCGAAGGAGGCGACGGCGGCGGCGGTGTACTCCCCCACCCCGGGCAGCGAGAGCAGCGTGGCGTGGTCGTCCGGGACCTCGCCGCCGTGCTCCTCGGTGATCGCCACGGCGGCCCCGTGCAGGCGCAGCGCGCGGCGCGGGTAGCCCAGCCGGCCCCACATCCGGACCGCCTCGCCGGGCGCCTCGGCGGCGAGGTCGGCGGGGGTGGGCCAGCGGGTCATCCAGGCCTGCCAGGCGGGCAGCACCCGCTTCACCGGGGTCTGCTGGAGCATGAACTCGCTCACCATGACGGCCCAGGGCGTCGCGTCGGGGGTCCGCCAGGGCAGGTCGCGCTTGCTGGCCTCGTACCAGTCGATGACGGTCGAGTGCAGCAGCGGCAGGGGCAGGGGCGGCGCGGGGGCGGCTTCGGTGGCGGTGATGGCAGTCATGGCCCTTCGATCCTCCCACGGCCGCGGAGCCGGGCCGAAGCGGATGCATGGGCTCCGGACGGGCCGTTCTCCGTCGCTCTCTCCTCGGTTCCCGCCCGGGCGTCCGGGTGAAAGGTCTCCCTCGAACGGATCAAATGGCGGATCATGTGAAAGAAGGGGCGACTGTGCGGTGTTGGTGAGTCAATCGCCACACGCAGTCCCATAGAGTTTGATCGTGCCCTCTTTGCGTCAACCCGTGGGACCGCTGCCGGCCTCGATCTACTGGCGTCGGCGTGTCGTCGTGCTCGTCGCCGTCGCGGCGGTCGTCGCCCTGATCGCCTGGCTGATGACCGATCAGGGCGGGGGTGGTGACGGCGGCTCATCGAGCAAGGCCGCGCAGGCCGTGCCGTCCCAGAGCCAGACACCCGCTCAGGCGATCACGCCCGGTGCCTCGCCGAGCGGCCCTGCGGCGCACCCGGCCGGCGGCGGCTCCGGCGGCGGGCCGGTGGCCAGCGGCGGCGGCAGCGAGGTCGGCCTCAGCGGCGGCGCCACGGGTGGCGGCGCCGGCGGCTCCGGCGGTTCGGGCGGTTCCGGCTCGGGCGGTTCCGGTGCTCCCGGCGGGGGCGGCGGTACGGGCGGCTCGGGCGGTGCCGGCGGCGGCAGCCCGGCGCCCGGCGGGACCGGCGGCTCGGGCGGTGGCGCCCCGGCGGTGAACACCGCCGAGGTGATGGCGCTCCCGGTCTGCTCCTCCTCGCAGGTCGCCCTGGAGCTGGCCGGCACCCAGAACTCGTACCAGCCCAAGGACAAGCCCAAGCTGGCGCTCACGGTCAAGAACTCCTCCGGCGCCAACTGCCGGGTGGACCTGGGCCGCACCGCCTCCGTGATCACGGTCAGCAGCGGCAGCAACAACGACCGGGTCTGGTCCTCCGGCGACTGCCCGCCCGACAAGGGCAACATCTGGGTGCAGATCCCGGCGAACGGCAGCCAGACCGAGACCTTCACCTGGGACCGCAGCCGCAGCAAGCCGCAGTGCGCGACCGCCGACCAGACCGCCCCGGCGAACGGGACGTACGTGGTGCTGGCGGAGCTCACCGGACTCTCCGGCGACAAGGTGTCGGCCCGGACCTCGATCCGACTGGACAACTGAGCGTCCGTCACGCCCCTACGGAGCCCCCGGCCGCCGAGCGGTCGGGGGCTCCGCGCATCGGCCCGTCGGCCCGTCGGCCCGTCCGGGCCCGCGTTCCGGGGCCCCGGGACGCGGAACGGCCCCCGGGGAAGCGTTTCTCCGGGGGCCGTTCGCGGTCCGCTGCACGTCCGGTCAGACGTAGCGCTCCAGGATGGACGATTCGGCAAGGCGGGACAGGCCCTCGCGGACCGAGCGGGCCCGGGTCTCGCCGACGCCCTCGACCGTCTGCAGGTCGTCGATGCTGGCCGCGAGCAGCTTCTGCAGGCCGCCGAAGTGCTCGACCAGGCGCTCTATCACCGTGTTGGGCAGGCGCGGGATCTTCGCCAGCAGGCGGTAGCCGCGCGGGGAGACGGCGGAGTCCAGGGACTCCGGCGTGCCGGAGTAGCCGAGCGCCTTGGCGACCGTCTGCAGGTCCAGCAGCTCGGCGTGGGTGAGCGCCTCCAGGTCGGCCAGCACCTCGGTGACCGTGCGGCCCTTCTTGGCGGCGCGCTCCGGGAAGTAGTCCCGGGCGACCAGTTCGCGCTCCGGCTCCACACCGGCGATCAGCTCGTCCAGCTGGAGCGAGAGCAGGCGGCCGTCGATGCCGAGCTCCAGCACGTAGCCGGCGATCTCGGTGGCGATCAGCCGGACCATCTCCAGGCGCTGGGCCACGGCGGTGACGTCCCGGACCGTCACCAGGTCCTCGATCTCCAGGGCGGAGAGCGTGCCGGCCACCTCGTCCAGGCGCAGCTTGTAGCGCTCCAGGGTGGCCAGCGCCTGGTTGGCACGGGAGAGGACCGTGGTGGAGTCTTCCAGCACCCGGCGGGTGCCGTTGACGTACATGGCGATCAGCCGCATCGAGTGCGAGACCGCGACCACCGGGTAGCCGGTCTGCCGGTTGACCCGCTCGGCGGTGCGGTGGCGGGTGCCGGTCTCGTCGGTGGGGATGGTGGAGTCCGGCATCAGGTGGACGCCGGCCCGGACGATCTTGGTGATGTCCTTGTCCAGCACCACCGCGCCGTCGAGCTTGCACAGCTCGCGCAGGCGGGTCGCGCTGAACTCGACGTCCAGGACGAAGCCGCCGGTGCACAGGGACTCGACGGTACGGTCGAAGCCCAGCACGATCAGGCCGCCGGTGTTGGCCCGCAGGACCCGTTCCAGTCCGTCACGAAGCGCGGTACCGGGCGCGATGGCGGTGAGGGAGGCCCGCAGCAGGGCCTCCTCACGGGAGGCCTTGTCCGCCCCCCGGTCGCTGGCTGCCACGTGACTCCTCCGGTCGACCCCGTGCCGCGCGCCTCGCGCCGTGCGCCGGTCCGCGGTCTGTTGCTCTGTCGCTCAGTACCGCTCCGGTACTGCCTACTGGCCAATGAGACTGGGGAAAGTCTAACTGCGTGCGGCTTCGGCAGGGCTTGGGTCAGCGCAGTTCGTCGGAGTCGAGCGGCTCCCAGCCGTCCATCAGCTCCTCCGGGTACGCCGGGACCCGGGGTGCGCGGGGCGCCGGCGGGGCCGACGGGGCCTCACCACGCGCCTCAGTACGGGCCTCGGTACGGGCCTCGCCGCGGGCCTCGGAGCGCGGCTTGGCGGCCGCCCGGCGGCGGCCCGGGATGGCCCGCAGCGCCTCACCGATGTCGGCCACCTCGACCACCTTCATGCCCGGCGGCACCTTGCCCGGGTCCGGCGGGACCAGGGCGTGGGTGAAGCCCAGCCGGTGCGCCTCGGCCAGCCGGCGCTGCACACCCGTCACCCGCCGCACCTCGCCCGCCAGGCCGACCTCACCGATCGCCACCAGGTTGCTGGGCAGCGGGGTGTCGGTGGAGGAGCTGGCCACCGCGAGCGCGACCGCGAGGTCGGCGGAGGGCTCGGTCAGCTTCACCCCGCCGACCGTCGCGGTGTAGATGTCCTGCTTGCCGAGCTTCACCCCGCCGTGCCGCTCGACCACGGCCAGGATCATCGCGATCCGGGGCGACTCCAGGCCCGAGGTGGTGCGCCGCGGGGAGGGGATCTGCGAATCCACCATCAGCGCCTGCACCTCGGCGACCAACGGGCGCTTCCCCTCCAGGGTGACGGTGAGGCAGGTGCCCGGGACGGGCTTGTCACGCCTGGTCAGGAAGAGGCCGGACGGGTCGGCCAGGCCGACGATGCCCTCGTCGTGCAGCTCGAAGCAGCCCACCTCGTCGGTGGCGCCGTAGCGGTTCTTGACCCCGCGGATGAGCCGCAGCCGGGCGTGCCGGTCGCCCTCGAAGCTCAGCACCACGTCCACCAGGTGCTCCAGCAGGCGGGGGCCGGCGATCTGGCCGTCCTTGGTGACGTGGCCGACCAGCAGGGTGGCCATGCCCCGGTCCTTGGAGGCCCGGATCAGCGCGCCCGCCACCTCGCGGACCTGCGCCGGGCCGCCGGGGGCGCCGTCCAGCTCGGCGGAGGCGATGGTCTGCACGGAGTCCAGGATCAGCAGGCCGGGGTTGACCGCCTCGATGTGCCCCAGCACCGCGCCGAGGTCCTGCTCGGCGGCGAGGTAGAGGTGCTCGGAGAGGGCGTTGATCCGGTCGGCGCGCAGCCGGACCTGCCCGGCCGACTCCTCGCCGGTGACGTAGAGGGTGCGGTGCCGGTCGGTGGCCGCCTTGGCGGCGACGTCCAGCAGCAGGGTGGACTTGCCGACGCCGGGCTCGCCGGCCAGCAGCACCACCGCACCGGGCACCAGGCCGCCGCCGAGCACCCGGTCGAGCTCCGGCACGCCCGTGGAGCGGGCCGTCGCGACCTGGCCGTCCACCTGGGCGATCGGCCGGGCGGGCGCGCTGACCGGGCCCGCGGCGGTGGTGCGGATCGGCACCGCGCCGTACTCCTCGACCGTGCCCCAGGCGTTGCACTCCGGGCAGCGGCCGACCCACTTGGGCAGCTGGTTGCCGCACTCGGTGCAGCGGTAGGCCGGGCGCGGCTTGGCGGTGGTCTTGGAACGCGGAGGCATGCGGCCCACGGTAGCGGCTGGGTGTGACAGCGGCGGACCACCGTCGGACCGGGCGTTCACCCACACAGATGGGCGATGTTGTTACCCGAAAGAAGTACATACGCGGTGAACGGCGGGGGCGGGCCGCCCGCTGCTCCTACCGTCGGTCGGGTGACAACGCGAACTGTTGGGCCCGTCGGGGCTGCGGACGCCGTGCTCGCGGCGTACGACCGGCAGGTGGACGGCCTGTTCACCTACTGCCTCTCGGTGCTGTGCGAGCACGACGCGGCCGCCGGCGCCCTGCGCGAGGTCCGCGAACTGGCCCGACGGCACGGCAACCGGCTGGCCGAGCCCGGACTGGTCCGGGCCTGGCTCTTCTCGCTGGCCCGGTACTGCTGCCTGCGGCGGCTCGCGGACGGGGCCTGCCCGGAGGGCGGGACCGCGCCGATGGACGGTACCGGGCCGGTGGACGGGACCTGCCCGGGCCCGGGTGCTGAGCCCGGGGCGGAGCCGACCGGGGCCGAGGCGGTCCGGCGGCGGCGCGAGCTGGCCTCGCTCGCCTGGCCGGAGGCGGCCGGTACGGACCCGGAGCAGCGCGAGGCGCTGGAACTCTCCGTCCGGCACCGGCTGACCCCGCTGGAGGTGGCGGCCGTCCTGGGCCTGCCGTTCGAGCGGACCCGGGCCCTGCTCGCCGCCGCCGAGGCCGAGGTGGCCCGGACCAGGGCGGCGCTGCTGGTGCTCGGGGTGGGCAGCTGCCCCGAGCTGGACCGGCTGGGCGGGGCCGGGGCCGAGTCCTGGCGGGACTGGGTGCTCGGCCCGGCGCTGCGGCGGGAGCTGGTGCAGCACGTGGTGGACTGCCCGACCTGCCGGGGGACGGCGGAGCGGGTGGCCGCCGGCGGAGCGGCGGAGGGCGCCTCCGGACTGTCGGGGCTGCCGCTGCTGACGGCGCCGGCCCCGGTGGGCGGGGCGGGCCTGTCCCCGGCGGGCGGCGCGGCGCAGCCCCCGACGGCCGGGGCGGCGGGGCGGCGGGGTGTCGCGGCGACCGAGCCGGGGCTGCGCTTCGACCACGGCGGCTTCCCCCGGCACCGGGCGCCGGACGCGGGCCGGAGCCTGGCGGTCCGTCGGCGGGTGGTGACCACCGGGGTGCTCGCGGCCGTCCTGGCGGCGCCGGTGGTGGCGCTCTGGGCCGGGCACCGGGGCGGCGCCGGGGCGGGGGCGGCGGCCTCGGTGTCCGCGGTGCGGGTGGACGGGGCCGGGTCGGACGCCGGGCAGCGGCCGCCGTGGTCGGCCGGGGTGGGCGCGGTCGCGGGGATGCCCGGGCTGGAGCTGGCGGGTGCGGGCGGCGGCGGGGCGGCTGACGCCGGTGGTGGAAGGGGTGCAGAAACGTTGCTGCCAGGTTTTCCTCGGCTCACCCTCCAGGGGCCGCTGGTCCCGGTGCCGGCCCACGGCGCGACCCCGCTCGGCAGCCCTACCCTGGTCGCCGCCCCGGCCCCCGCGGTCGAACGGGCCTCCGCGCCGGGCGGGGTCGACCCGGCGCCCGCCGGGCTGCTCACCGTCGAGGCCGGGGAGTACGGCAGCCGGACGGTGCTCACCCTCACCAACTCCGGCACCACGGAGATCCGCTGGCACGCGGTGACGGACGCCGGCTGGCTCCGGCTCAGCCGCGACTCGGGGACGCTGGCGCCGGGGCAACGGATCACCGTGATCGTCACCGTGGACGAGGACCTCGCGCCCACCACCCACTGGACCGCCCGGATCGCGCTGCCGCCCTCCCAGGCGGTGGTCACCCTGGAGGGCGGGCCGCAGAACCGGGGCGGCTCCGCGTCCTCCTCGGCGGAGCCCTCGTCGCAGCCCTCGTCGGGGAGCTCGTCGCAGCCCTCGTCCGGGCCTTCCTCCGGGCCTTCACCCTCGGGGCCTTCGTCGGCCTCGGCCTCGCCCTCCTCGCCGGTGTCCCCTTCGACGACGGCCTCGGCCCAGCCCACCTCGACGCCGAGCCGGACGGTCCCGCCGTCCCCCTCCGGACCGCCGAGCAGCCCGCCCGCGACCACGGCGTCCCCGACGGCCGGTGCCTCAGCGCACCCGACGGGGGCTGCGGCGGGGCACTAGGGAGGCGGGCCGCCGGGCGTCGGGGTGGGGTGGGTGTCAGCGGCGGTGGATCGGGGGGATCTGGTAGGTGCCGTCCAGGACCGACGGCTTCGGCCGGTAGAGCCGGATGATCGGGCGGAACTCGCCGAGCGGGGTGGGGAGCCAGTTGGCGGCGGCCGTCGGGTCCTCGGGCTGCTCGTGCTGGAGGGTCACGGTCAGCGAGCCGTCCGGGCCGTAGACCAGGCCGGGGGTGCGGTCGCCGATCGAGTAGCGGTCCACCGGGTTCTCCACCAGGTAGTAGTCCGGCACCGAGTACATCGTGACGGACCAGAAGGCCTCGGCCGGCGGGGGCTGCTCGAAGCGGAGGGTGTAGCTGTTGGCGCCGGTGAGCGGGCGGCCGTCGGAGTCGTCGTAGGTCATCGCGTACGAGGCCTCGTAGGCGTGGTTGCCCCACAGCCCGGCCCGGGCGGCGGCGGCCCGGCTGAGGTAGGCGGCGCGGCGGTCGGGGATGCGCCACTCGGGGTCGTCCAGGGTGCCGGGGCCCAGGTGGTCGAGGTTGTAGTCGAAGAGGTGGAGCGCCGAGCGCCACTCGCCGAGCGGGTGGTCCTCGGGCGGGCGGGTCGCGTCCTCGACCCGCTCCCGCCCGGCGGCCAGGCCCTTGGCGAGCGCCAGGGTCCACTCGGCGGCGGCGGCGCGGTACGGCGAGGCGCCGTCGTCCAGCAGGCCGAGCGGGGCGAAGCGGCGCTGGTACTCGATGTCGGGGGTGGCCGGCGGGAAGGCCTGCATCCACACCCGCAGGCGTTCGAAGAAGGCCAGCCGCTCGGGGACGTCCGGGTCGGGCTCGGGCACTCCGGCGGGCAGGCCGCCGGGCTCCAGCGGCTCCAGGGCGAGCGCGGCCTGGAGGGCCTTGACCCGGGGCAGGTCGTCCGGGCCGTCGCAGGCGAACCGGCCGACGATCGTGCCGACGGTGGTGGGCAGTTCGATCACCCGGTCCGGGTCCGGCGCGGTGCCGTGCCAGTCCGGCGGGACGACCAGCCAGGTCTGCGCCGCGGTGCCGGTGGCGCGGCTGCCGAGGTAGGCGACGTTGTCCGTCCAGGCCCCGATGAACTGCAGCACGTAGTAGGCGCCGGCGGTGTCCGGGACGTGCAGCACCTGCGGGCCCTCGGAGAGGTCCAGTTGGGCGATGGAGTAGATGGTGTCGTTGTTGACCGAGACGAAGTGGTCGCCCGGGCCGGCCAGCCGGGTGGCGTGGCTGAAGTGGTTGAACGGCGCCGCCGGGAGGGTGCCCAGGCCGCCCTTGGCGAAGCGCTCGACCATGGTGAGGCCGGCGACGAGCGGGTAGCCGTAGACGTAGGCGTCGGCGGCCAGGGCCTCCAGCTCGGGCAGGTTCATCGGGGGTCCTTCGTCGGGTCGGCGGCGGTGGGGCGGTGGGGCGGCGGTGGGGCGGCGGGCGAGGTGAGCGGCGGGGGTCAGCGCGGGGTGAGCGGCGGGGGCTGCCAGCGGCCGTCCAGTACGGCGGCCTCCGGGCCGTGGATCCGGAGCACCACGGCGAACGGGCCGTCCGGGGCGGGCAGCCAGTTGGCGGAGTGCTCGGCGTTGGCGGGGCGCTTGTGCTGGACGTAGAGGGTCAGGCCGCCGTCGGGGTCGCGGACCAGGCCGGGGGTGTCGCCGCCGACCGAGTAGCGGTCCAGGGTGTTGTCGACCAGCCGGTGCCCGGGGAGCGCGTACATGGTCGCGGACCAGAAGAAGCGGGCCGGCGGCAGGGCGTCCGGGGCGAAGCGGATCAGGTGGTCGCGGTCGGCGGCGTTCGGCGGACGGTGGCCCTCGCTGTCCGCCGCCCAACGGCCGTACCAGACCTCCTCGGCGGGCAGTCCGTACGGGTCGAGCTCGGCGGCGACGGCCAGCCGGAGGAAGTCCTCGCCGACTTCCTCGCGGGTGCCGAACAGGCCTGCGGAGTCACGGAGTTCGGCGACCGCCCGGGTCAGCCGGGCCCGGCCGTCGGCGATCCCGCGGCCGAGTTCGGCCCGCACCTCCAGCGGCAGGGCGGCGGGCTCGAACTCGCCGCGGCCGTCGACGCCGAGGTCGGTGAGGCGGCCGCGCAGCGCGGTCTCGGCGGGCGGGAGTGCGTCGGTCGGCGGGAAGAAGCCGAGCAGGAAATCGAGGAAGGTGAGGAACTCGACGCCCTCCGGGACCTCGTCGCGCCAGACCGGCCAGACCGGTTCGGGGGCCGGGGCGGGCGTCGGGGTGCCCGCGTACTCGTGCAGCGGGCGCAGCCGGTACTGCTCCTGGACGGCCCGCAGTGCGGCGAGGTCGGCGGGGGTGTTCCCTGGCAGGCGGGTGCGGCCGACGACGCCGACCAGCCGGGTGGCGGTGCGGATCACGCCGGTGATGCCCGGCGGGGGCTGGCCCCGCCAGTCGGGGCCGGCCACCAGGAAGTCCCCGGCGCCCTGGCCGGTGGTCCGGGAGCCGATCAGACCGGCGGGCAGGGTGTCGAGTTCGTGCACCGCGAGGACGCGGTAGTCATCCGTGGCGGGGACGGAGAGCACCCAGGGTTCGGCGCGCAGGTCGAGCCAGGCGCGGGAGGGGAGGGTGTCGTTGTCGGGGGTGACGGCGTCGGTGTCGGCGGGCCCGGCCGGGCGGGCGGTGTGGCGGAGGACGCCGAAGCCGCCGAGGTAGCCCGGGTCGGCGTCGTCCAGGGCCTGGGTGTACAGGGCCCGGTAGTTCCGCAGGACGGGATGGGCGCGGATCCAGGCCTCGGCCGCGGTCGCGCGGATGGTGGCCGGATCGACGAGTGCCGGGTTGACCATGCTGTCGCTCTCCCAGGCCGGGTCAGGCAGATCAGGGCAGATCGGGGCGTATCAGGGTGAACAAGGGCGGATCGGTACACCTGGGATGCTAAGGCGGGCGGGTGGGGGTGGCATGTCGGACGGCGCCCGCGGCGGGCGGATCCGGTCCGGCGCTCTGCTCAGCGCTAATCCGCGCGTGGCGGCGGGCCGGCGGGGACAGGCTGAGCGCTATGAAGATCCTCCTACTCGGGGGCTCGTCCTTCCTGGGACGTGCCTACGCCGCCGAGGCGCTCGCCCGCGGCCACCAGGTCACCACCTTCAACCGCGGCCGCAGCGCCCCCGACCTGCCCGGGGTCGAGGCCGTCCGGGGCGACCGCGACAGTGCCGAGGACCTCGCCCGGCTGGTCGAGGGCCGCCGCTGGGACGCCGTCGTCGACACCTCCGCCCGGCAGCCCGCCCAGGCCGCGCTCTCCGCCCGGCTGCTGCGCGGACGGGCCGACCACTACACCTTCGTCTCCTCGGTGCACGCCTACGCCGACTGGGCCACCCAGGTGATCACCGAGGACTCCCCGCTCCTCCCCTGCCCCGCCGACACCCCGCCCGACCAGCCCTTCGGGCGCGAGTTGAAGGCGGGCGGCGAGCGCGCGGTGCTGGCGGGCTTCGGCGCCGAACGCACCCTGGTGCTCAGCAGCGGACTGCTGGTCGGCCCGTACGAGCTGGGCGGCCGGCTGCCTTGGTGGCTGGAGCGGATGGCCCGCGGCGGGCGGGTGCTCGCGCCCGGTGATCCGGAGCGGACCATCCAGGTGATCGACGTCCGGGACTTCGCCGCCTTCGGGCTCGACCTGCTGACGGCCGGGACGGTCGGCCGCTTCCTCACCACGGCGCCGCCCGGGCGGCTCACCTTCGGGCAGTGGCTGGAGACCTGCCGGGAGATCGCGGGCGCGGCCGGCACCGAGCTGGTCCCGGTCGGGGACGCCGCCCTGCTGGCCGAGGGGCCGGACCAGGTCGACCCCTGGCTCGAACTGCCCTTCTGGGCGCCGGACCTGCCGGAGTGGAAGTACATCTGGCAGGTCGACAGCAGCCGCGCCGAGGCGGCCGGGCTGCGCTGCCGCCCGTTCGCGGAGACCGCCCGGGACACCTGGGAGTGGCTGCGCAGCCGGGGGCCGGCCGAGGACACCGACGCCGAGGGGCGGAAGCTGGTGCCGGGGGCGCCGTTCACCCAGGGCATCGAACCGGCCAAGGAGCAGCGGCTGTTGGCCGCGTACGGGTGAGGCACCCAGGCGGGCCGCCCGGGTGAGGCACTCGGGGCGCGGCCGGGAGCCAGGGCGGGAGCCAGGGCGGGAGCCAGGGCCGGGCCGGGGGCAGGAGCGCGGCCCCCCGCCCCCGGCGGGGCGTGCTCAGTGGCTGCGGCGGGTCACCAGCTCGGCCAGCACCAGCAGTTCGTCCGCCGCGGACGGCTCCGGTACGGCCACGGCCAGCTGCGCCATCGCCGCGGCCATCCGCTCGCAGGACTCGCCCTGCGCCCAGCCGCGCCCGCCGGCCTCGTCGACGGCGGCCGCGCACTGCGCCAACTCGTCTGCGCTGAGCGGACGTTCGAGCGCGTAGAGCTCGGCGAGCCGGGCCCCCTCGGGGGTGCCGGAGCGGAGCGCCTTGACCACCGGAAGCGACTTCTTCCGGGCGACCAGGTCCGCGCCGACCGGCTTGCCGGTGACCGTAGGGTCCCCCCAGATGCCGATCAGGTCGTCGATCAGCTGGAAGGCCAGGCCGATCTCGCGGCCGAAGCCGTCCATCGCCCGGGCCGCGTCCTCGGAGCCGCCGCCGTACAGCGCGCCCATGGCGCAGGCGGCGCCGAGCAGGGCGCCGGTCTTGGCCTCGGCCATCGCCAGGCACTCGGTGAGCGAGACGTCGTTGCGCTGCTCGAAGGCGCAGTCGATCTGCTGGCCCTCGCAGAGCTCGACCACGCAGTCGGCGAGCCGGCGGATCGAGCCGCGGGCGGCCGGGTGGGCGTCCTCGGCGACCAGGCGCAGCGCCAGGGAGTGCATCGCGTCGCCGGCCAGGATGGCCTCGGTGGTGCCGAACACCCGCCAGGCGGTGGGCCGGTGGCGGCGGGTGTCGTCCCGGTCGATGACGTCGTCGTGGAGCAGGGTGAAGTTGTGGACCAGTTCCACGGCGGCGGCCGCGGCGACGGCCGTCCCGGGGGTGCCGCCGAGGGCCTGGGCGGCGGCGAGGACCAGGGCCGGGCGGATCGCCTTGCCGGAGGAGGACTCGGAGGGCGTGCCGTCCGCCTCCCACCAGCCGAAGTGGTACCCGGCGACCTTGCGCATCGTGCCGGGCAGCGAGTCGACGGCGGCCCGCAGCACCGGGTCGACCAGTCCGCGGGTGCGGGCGAGGATGTCCGCCGCCTCGTGACCCTCTTTGTGGTCCCGCTCCAGCGTGGAGCTCGTCATGGGTTCCTCCCCCTGTAGGGCGCCTGTCGTGGGACGGCCGGCCCGTCGGGCGGCCGGGTTGCGCCGGGGCGGCGAGCCGGTGGCCGTGCACACCGCGGCGCGCCGCCCGGCCGGGGAGTGGTGCCCCGGCCGGGCGGCGCGGATCGGGCTCGGATGCCGAGCCGGGAGCCCGTCGTCAGCGCTGGGCGACGTCCACGTTCTCCAGTACGCCGACGGCGTCCGGGACCAGGATCGCGGCCGAATAGTAGGCGCTCACCAGGTAGGAGATGATGGCCTTCTCGTCGATTCCCATGAACCGCACCGAAAGGCCGGGCTGGTATTCGTCCGGAATTCCGGTCTGGTGCAGGCCGACGACGCCTTGGTTGTGCTCGCCGACGCGCATCGCGATGATCGAGCTGGTGTGCCCGCCGATGATCGGGATCTTGTTGCACGGGAAGATCGGCACCCCGCGCCAGGCGTTGACGTGCTTGCCCTCGACCTCGACGGTGCCCGGGTTGAGGCCGCGCTTGTTGCACTCCCGGCCGAAGGCGGCGATGGCCTTGGGGTGGGCCAGGAACATCTTGGTGCTGCGGCGGCGGCTGAGCAGCTCGTCCATGTCGTCCGGCGTGGGCGGGCCGGAGTGGGTCTGGATCCGCTGGTCGTACTCGGCGCTCTCCAGCAGCCCGAACTCCGGGTTGTTGATCATCTCGTGTTCCTGGCGCTCGCGCAGGGCCTCGATGGTCAGCCGGAGCTGGTGCTCGGTCTGGTTCATCGGCTGGTTGTAGAGGTCGGCGACGCGGGTGTGGATCTTGAGAATGGTCTGGGCGACGCTCAGCTCGTACTCGCGCGGCTTGAGCTCGTAGTCCACGAAGGCGCCGGGCAGGTCGTACTCGCCCTGGTGGCCGGCGGAGAGGTCGATCGCCGCCTCGCCGTGCTTGTTCTGCGCCTGCTGGAAGCCGTTCAGGTACTCCATGATCTGCAGCTGCAGCGAATCGGAGCGGTCGTGCAGCTCCTGGAAGGAGGGCCAGGCGAGCGCCATCACCGTGCCGGAGGTGGCGGCGCGGACGGTGTACGGCCAGGCGCCGCCCTCCTCCTGGAGCGCCTCGTCACCGAGGTGGTCGCCGTCGGCGAGGGTGCCGACCACCGTCTCCTCGCCGTACTTGCCGGTGCCGATGCGGTCCAGCTTGCCGTGCGCGATCAGGAAGACCTCGGTGATCGGCGTGCCGGCCGTGACCAGGACGTCGCCCGGGGCGAACTGCCGCTGCACGAAGCGGCCGGCCAACTCCTCCAGCACCGCGTCGTCCTGGTACCCGCGCAGCACCGGCACCTCGACCAGCGTCTGCGGGACGATCCGCACCTCGGAACCGGTCTTGACGAAACTCACCCGGCCGCGGCCGACCTTGTGGCGCAGACGGCGGTTGACCCGGTACGTACCGCCGGAGACCTCCACCCAGGGCAGCATCCTGAGCAGCCAGCGCGGGCTGATGCCCTGCATCTGGGGCGCGGACTTGGTCGTGGTGGCGAGGTTCCGCGCGCCCGCCGTGCTCAGGGACTGCTGCTGCCGGATCTCCGGCTGCGCACCCGGCGCAGGAATACCGGCATTGGTTTCGGTCGACATAAGGGAGGCCCTTCGCATGCCCGATGAAGTGTCGCCTTGCGCATTCATGTTGCAGCTTCATGGTGGGCCCGTTCAGGGGCGTCCCGCAATCACTCTTTCGAGTGGTTCCAAATAACCGAACAAATAGTACGACTAGATCACCTGATCGATATTTGTTCGACTATTTATTCGAAACCACCGGAACCCCCGACCCGCCATCTTCCCCCATCGACCGCCCCGTCCGCGCCAGCCCTTGACAGATCCGGCACGCGCCCACCCTGCTGTTCGAAGCCGTGCTCGGCGCGGCTAGAGCGGGCCGTTCCAGTCCAGCGTCGGCTCCAGCACCCCCTCCAGGGTGAGCAGCCAGCGCTTCACGTCGATCCCGACCCGGCCGCCGCCGAAGCCGCCGATCCCGTCCGCAGCCACCACCCGGTGGCAGGGCACCAGCAGCGGGACCGGGTTGGCGGCCATCATCTGCCCGACCGTCCGGGCGGCCAGGCCGGGCTCGGTGACGTCCTCGAACACCCCGCTGCGGGCGGCCAGTTCGCCGTAGGTGATGGTCTGCCCGTACGGCACCTGCTCCCAGAGCGTGCGCAGCACGACGCGGTGCGGCCCGGAGCTGAGGCTCCAGTCGATCGGCAGGCCCAACTCGCGGGTGCGGCCCGCCAGGTAGGCGCCGATCCGCTCGGTCACGGCGGCGATCTTCGAGGGGTCGGTGCACGGCGGCACCTCGCCGTCCCGCCCGCCGTAACCGGCCGCCGCCACGCCCAGCGGCGTCACCGCGATGTGCATCGGGCCGCTGGGCAGCGGGGTGGGCACGGTCAGCCAGGACAACGACGACTGCGGCACGCTCGGGCCCCCGCCCTCCACCGGGTCGGACGGCGGGCGTACCGGCGTCCGAGGGGCTGGTCCGCCCTCTTCGCCATCGTACGGCGGGGCCGCGGGGCAGCCGGCGGGGTGCTGGAAGGCGGGGTACCGGAAGGGGGTGGCCCCGGTCATTGCTGCCCCTTCGGTCAGTGCTGCCCCTTGGGTCAGTGCTGCCCCTTGAGCTCCGCGGACAGCGCCCGCACCCAGTGCGACAGTTCGGCGCGGTCCGGCGCCCGGCCCTCGCACAGCACGGCGAGCTGCGCCTCGTTGATCCGGTTCGGCCCCGGGATCTCCAGCAGGTAGGCCAGTTCGGCCAGCACGGTGGCCAGCCGCTCGGCGTCCGTGTGGTCCAGGACGGCCGCGGCCTGGTGGTGGCCGATGGTGAGCGAACCGGGCATGGTCAACCTCCTCCGTGACCCCCGCCCCTCCACCGTACGACCGACCCGGCCACCCCGCCCGCCGCGGAGGCACACACGCGTGGGCGGAGCGACCGGCGGCACTCCGGGGCCGGCCGGTCACGGTGCGCGGTGGGCCGCACCGGTGGTGGCCGAGGGTGCGCCCCGGAGCCGTCCGAGGGGTGGGTCAGCTGCCCGGGCCCTCCTCCCAACGTCGATTCCGTACGGCCGGTACGGCCAACACTACGGCCCCGGCGGCCACTTGCCAGACCGCTCCGAGCAACAACACGTCACCGGTGCCGAACCGGGCCGCCAGCGGACCGGCCGCCGCCAGCCCCAGCGGGCCGAGGACGAAGGCGCCCAGCGCCCCGAAGGAGCTCAGCCGGCCCAGCAGTTCGACCGGCACCCAGCGCTGGGTGGTGGTGCTGAACAGCGTTCCGCAGACCGCCGAGCCGACCCCCGCCACCAGCGCCCCCGCGACCACCCAGGGCAGCGCCGCCCCCGCCGCCAGCGCCGCGGACGGCAGCGCCCAGGCCAGGCCGGCCACGGTCGCCACCGCGAGCGGACGCCCCGGGCGGCGGCCGAGCATCAGCAGCCCGCCCAGCACCGCACCGGCCCCGTACACGCCCATCACCAGCCCCCAGGCCCGGGCGCCGCCCAGCTCCCGCTGCGCGGTGAGCGGGCCGAGCACCAGGAACGGGGCCCAGACCAGCAGGTTGAACAGGCCCATCTGCGCGGTGGTGATCCACAGCCACGGGCGGGCGGTGAACTCCGACCAGCCGGAGCGCAGTTCCCGCAGCATCGACTCCCCGCCGTCCACCGGTGCCCGCCCGGGCAGCCGGAGGCCGGCCAGCGCCAGGGCCCCGACGCCGTACGTCAGTGCGTCGATCAGCAGCACCGCGGCCGGGCCCCAGGTCGCCGTGACCAGCCCGGCCAGGGCGGGCCCGGCCACCGTGGACACCGAACGCGACAGCCCCAGCAGGGTGTTGCCGTCCGCCAGCAGCTCCTCGCGGCGCACCAGGTCGGGCACGATCGCGCCGAACGCGGGCATGAACAGCCCCTCGCCGATCCCCCACACCGCCACCAGCACGACCATCACCCAGACCGGCGCGTGTCCGGCCGCCAACAGCGCGGCGAACAGCGCCTGGACGAGGCCGCGCAGGACGTCCGTGCCCAGCATCAGCCGGCGGCTGCCCAGCCGGTCGGCGATCACCCCGCCGGCCAGCAGGACCAGCACCACCGGGAGGATCCGGGCGGCCATCACCCAGCCGAGGTCGGTGCCGCTGCCACCACTGGCGCTACCACCGGTGCCGTCGCCGTCGAGCACCGCGAAGGCGACCGCGACCGGTGCCATCGAGGAGCCGAGGAGGGAGGTCGTGTACCCGAGGAAGAAG
Organism: Kitasatospora sp. NPDC029367; assembly: GCF_055569135.1. Taxonomy (NCBI): domain Bacteria; kingdom Bacillati; phylum Actinomycetota; class Actinomycetes; order Kitasatosporales; family Streptomycetaceae; genus Kitasatospora; species Kitasatospora sp. NPDC029367. The sequence continues at coordinate 79,621 of NZ_JBVHYH010000002.1, read as the reverse complement.
CGGGTGAATTCGCGCTCGCGCAACACGGCGAGCCGGTCTCCCGGCCGCCGGGGGCGGGCCGGGATCCGTTCGGTTTCCACTGCCATGGGCAGTCAGTCTGCGTGCGCCGGGGAGCCGGGTACAAGGGTTTCCAGGGAAAAGTTGAGCCTTTCCGCATCAATCTTGGGAAGGGTCGGTATTGCCGCAGTAAATCGGCCTTCTCATGGGCATTGAACTGCGGTTTACTGCGGATTGCCGATATCCTCGGAGGCGATGGAACCCGGCTGTTTACTGCGGAAGAAGGCGGATGTGACGGAGCTCCCCCCGGTCGAGTACGGCCTCGCCGTCGAGCGCTACCTGGCCGCCTCCGGGCTCGCCGAGGGCTCCCGGCGGATCTACCGGATCGCCCTGAACACCTGGGCCTGGGCGCTCGCCGACCGACCCGCCCCCACCGGCCCCGAACGGCGGCGCGCCCGCCCGCCCGTCCTGCCGCTCGCCCTGCTCGACCACCCGGACGCCCCCGCACGGCTGCACGTCGCCGTCGCCCACCGCGCCGACTCCACCGACCCGCGCACGCTCAACCGCGAACTCTCCACCCTGCGCGCGGCCGTGGCCTGGTGGCGCGCCCAGGGCTGGATCGACGGCGACCCGAGCACCGCCCTGCGCCCCAGCCCGCTGCCCGCCGAACCCGTGGAGGCCGGAGGTGGAGCCGGCGGAGCCCAGGCCGGGGGTGCCCCCTTGGGCGAGGACCAGCTACGCGCCCTGTTCGCCCGCCGGGCGCCGCTGCGCGAGCAGACGCTCTGGCAGCTGCTGCACGAGTCCGGCGCCGCCATCGACACCGTCCTGGCGCTGGACACCGACCAGTTGGACCTCCCCGGCCGCCGCACCCACCCCCGCTCCGACCGCCCCGGGCTCCGCTGGGGCACCGGCACCGCCCGACTGCTCCCGCTGCTGGTCGCCGGCCGCGCCGGCGGCCCGCTCTTCCTCACCGACCGCCGCGCCCCGGCCGGCACCCCCGCCGCCGACCGCTGCCCGCACACCGGCCGTGCCCGGCTCTCCTACCGTCGCGCGGCCGAGCTCTTCACCGCCCACACCCGGCCGCTGTCCGAACCGCCGGGCGCCGGCTGGACGTTGCGGCGGCTGCGGCCCGGGGGCCGGTCCGGGGGCCGCTGACCGCGCTCCTGCGCCTTCGGCTACGTCTCCGGTGGCAGGACGGCGCGGCGGCCCTGCGGGAGCAAGTCGTCCAGCACCGCCGACAGTTGGGCCGGGGACGGCCGGGCGGCCGGGTCGAGGCGCAGACAGGCGTCGACCGCCCCGGCGAGCGGGGCGGGCAGCCGGCGGCGCCGGGAGACCGGCGGTGGCGGGTCCAACGGCTCGCCGTCGAAGGGGAGTTCGCCGGTGGCGGCCTCGTACAGGGTGATGCCGATGCCCCAGACGTCGGTGGCCGCCGTGAGGTCGCCGCCCAGGAGCTGTTCGGGGGCGAGGTAGCCGTTCGTACCGGCCCCCGGACGGCCCGGGCCCGGCGGGCGGGCGATGCTGAGGTCGAGCACCTTGGCGCGGCGGCAGTCGATCACCACGTTGGCGGGCTTGAGGTCGAGGTGCAGCAGGTTCCGGCCGTGCAGGTAGCGCACCGCCGAGCAGAGGTGCAGCCCGAGCAGCGTGAGGTCGGTGGCGGCCGGGCGGCGTGCGCCGCGCTCCAGCAGGCGGGCGAGGGTCTCGCCGCTGAGCGTCTCCAGCACCGCGTACGGCTGCGGGCGTTCACCGGTGCCGTAGCCGCGCACCAGGTGCGGGTGGGTGAACTCGGTCAGCCAGCGGCCCTCCTGGAGCAGGCGCCCGCGCAGTTCGCGGTCGCGGCGGCGGTCGGGCCGGAGCACCTTGACGACGCAGCGGCAGTCGCGCTCCTCGCTCCAGGCGTCGTAGACGTCCAGCCAGCCGGTGCGGCAGAGGTGGGCGAGCACCCGGTAGCCGGGGGCGATCGGTGTCCCGGCGGGCAGCGGCTCCCGGGGGCTCACCGCGCGGCCTCCGTCGGGGTCGCGGCCCGGGCGAGCCGGGCGTAGTCGTCGTCGTGGGCGAGCAGCTGGGCGTGGCTGCCGGAGGCCACCACGCGGCCTTCGCGCAGCAGGACGATCCGGTCGGCGTTCCGTACGGTCAGCAGGTTGTGCGAGATGACGATGGTCGTCCGGCCGTTCATCAGCCGCCCCAGCGGTGCCAGGATCCGCCGCCCCGACTCGGGGTCGAGACCGGTGGTCGGTTCGTCGAGCAGCAGGACGGGCGCGTCCCGGACCATCGCCCGGGCGATCGCGATCCGCTGGCGCTGGCCGCCGGACAGCAGCCGCCCGTGCTGGCCCACCACCGTGTCGTAGCCGTCCGGCAGCCGGCTGACGAACTCGTGGGCGTCGGCGGCCCGGGCGGCGGCCGTGATCTGGGCGTCGGTGGCACCCGGTCGGCCGTAGGCGATGTTCTCCCGGACGGTGCCGTGGATGACCAGGGTCTCCTGCCACAGCACCGCGACCTGCTCGCGCAGGTCGCTCAGCGCCAGGTCGCGCAGGTCGATGCCGTCCAGCCGGACGGCGCCGCGCTCCGGGTCGTAGAAGCGCAGCAGCAGTTTGGCGACCGTCGACTTGCCCGCCCCGCTCGCCCCGACCAGGGCCACCGTCTCGCCCGGCTCGGCACGGAGCGAGAGGTCGCACAGCGCCGCGCGGGCCGTGCCCGGGTAGCGGAACCACACCCCGTCGAAGGCCACCGCCCCGCGCACCCGGGCAGCGCGCAGCGGGCGCGGCGGATCGGCCACCTGCGGTCGCTGGTCGAGGAGTTCGATGATCCGCTCGGCGGCGGCCGAGGCCGAGAAGAAGCCGTTGCTGAGCCGCCCGATGCCCTGGATCGGGCTGTAGAGCCGGCTCAACAGAGCGACGAAGACGAGGAGTTCACCGAGGGTGAGCCGGCCGTGGACCAACTCCCAGGCGCCCAGACCGAGCACGATCAGCGCGCCGACCAGCTCCAGCAGCTCCACGATCGGCGCGAACAGGGCGCGCAGCCGGGTCGCCGCCATGGTCGCCCGGAACCGCGCCAGGTTCTCCCGCAGGAAACGTTCCTGCTCCCAGTCCTGCCGGTTGTACGCCTGCACCAGCGCGATGTTGCCCAGCGTCTCCTCCGCCAGGGCGCTGACCGAACCGCTACGGCGGCGCCGCTCCCGGGACGCGTCCTTCACCCTCGTCGAGAACCGCCGGGCGGTGAGCCAGAACAGCGGCGCGACCACCAGCGCGGTCAGCGCGAGCTCCCAGCGCAGGTAGAACAGCACCCCCAGGAAGACGGCCAGCTCGGCGACGTACGCGACCGCGTCCAGGACGCCCGAGAGCAGGAAGGTCTCGACCGCCTCGACGTCCGAGGTCAGCCGCGACAGCACGTCACCGAGCCGCCGCCGCTCGAAGAAGCCCAGTGAGAGGCCCTGCAGGTGCCGGAACACGTCCGCCCGCAGGGCCAGGAGGAAGCGCTCGCTGACCCAGGTGGAGAGCGTCTGGTCCGCGAAGCCCAGGGCCCCCGCCAGCACGGTCAGCCCGGCGTAACCGAGCGCGACCGGCAGGAACAGCCCGAACCTGCGTGGCACCAGCACGTCGTCGACCAGGATCTTGAACAACCAGACCATGGCCGCGTCGACCACCGGGCCGAGCAGGACGACCACCACCAGCAGGGTCAGCCAGCGCCGTCCCCCTCGGGTGTAGGGCCAGAACCGTCGGAAGGCCCGCCGCAGCGACACGGCCGGCGCCGGGGCGACGACCGGATCGGTCCGGCCGTCGCCGTCACCGGTGTCGACGGCCGTCAACCGCCGCAGTGACCACACTCGCTCGTCCTGACCAGGGGACCGTAAGCGGTCCGTCGGTCGTCACTGGCCGTGCTTGTTCTTGCGGCCGTGACGACGACCGCGACTGGTCGTGTGGTTGGTGTTCCGGTCCTCCTTGTCGTGCTCGCGGTCCTTGCGGGACTCCCGCATCGCCGGCAGGAGGTTGGCGAGGATGCTCATCACTGCCACCTTTCTCTCGGTTGCGCCCCCACACCGGGAGGTACGGAGGCGCGGGCGGGGATGCTCAGCGGTGTTCGCGGCGGGCCCGGCTCGGCGTACGTCACGGGCCCCCGGTTCGGCGTACGTCACGGGGTCTTTCCGGCGTACGTCACGGGGCCGTTCCGGCCGGCCCGGGGACCGTTACGCAGCCGATGGGCGACCGTGACGCGGCCGGGCGGGGACCGCGACACGGCCCTCCTACCGTCACTCACGACGCACCGGCCGTACGAGCCGTACGAGCACCACGGACCGCACCGCCCGGTGCGCCGTCGGCGAGAACCGCGGTCTCGCCACTGACGCGTCCACCAGAGCCACGAAGGAGACCCCCGCCATGAGCAGGAGCCGTACCGACCGTTCGCCCGCCCGCCGTCTGCTGGCCGTCTGCGCACTGACCGGCGCCGCACTGATGACCGTCGTCACCGGCGGCCAGGCCTGGGCCGACGGCACCCCGCAGCCGGCCCCCGCCAAGCCGACCGCCAGCTCCTCCGACGCCGCGCCGGGCGGCGCGGTCGTCGGCGGACCCCGCCCGAGCGCCGCCCCCGCCAAGCCCGGCCAGCCGGCGGCGCCCGCGGGCGTCGCCCCGTCGGTCGCCACCGCGACCCCGTCGCACGGCCCGGCCGGCTCCCAGCCGCAGGTTCGCGAGGTGCCGAAGGGCGCCGCCCAGGCCGGTGACGGCTCGGGCGCGACCGACGGCAACGGGCTGATGCTGGTCGGTGGCGGCGCCGTCGCCGCCGTCGGCGCCGGTGCGCTGGGCTTCGCCGTCCTGCGCCGCCGTTCCGGTGCGCGTGGCTGACACCCGTCCCGGGTCCGCCGGGCACCCCGGCGCCCTTCCCCCGCACCCGGCCGGGCGGGGAAGCGGCGCCGGGGTGCCCCCGGCGGCGGGGACCGACCGGCGGGGCGGCCGTGGTCGTGGGCGGCGGCGGGCCGCCCCGCCCGGCCCGAGCCTGCTGCGGCGGAGCGTCTTCGGTACGGCCGGCCTGCTCTGCATCGCCCTCGGCAGCACCCTCGCCCTGTCGTCCGGCCGCGACACCCCGGTGGTGCGGATCGAGACCTCCGGCCACACCCCGGCCGCCACCGCCCCCACCCCCGGCGCACCCGCGCCGGTGGGTGCGCCGACCACCGGTGGCCAGCCGCTCGCCCCCTCGCCACCGAACCGCCTGCTGATCCCCTCGATCGGCGTGGACGCCCCGGTGACCGACCTCGGCCTGAACCCCGACGGCACCGTCCAGGTGCCCTCGGCCGACCACGCCGACCAGGTCGGCTGGTACCGCAACGGCCCCACCCCGGGCGAGGCCGGCCCCGCCGTCCTGATCGGCCACCTGGACACCAGGAACGGCCCGGCGGTCTTCAAGCGCCTGCCGGAGCTCCACGTGGGCGACCGGATCGGGATCCGGCGGGCGGACGGCCGCACCGTGGACTTCACCGTCCGCAGCCTGCTCCAGGCCGCCAAGGACCGCTTCCCCACCGACACCGTCTACGGCGACACCCCCGGGCCCGCGCTCCGGCTGATCACCTGCGGCGGACGGATCGGCCCGGACGGGCACTGGACGGACAACATCATCGTGCTGGCCGACCCGGCCTGACCGGGCCGGAGCCGGGGCCGGTAGAACTACCGGGACGACCACGGGGAGCGACGAACCGACCCCGCAGCCCACCGCGTCCCACTCCGGGACCCCGACGCCGGACGCCCTACGGCCGATGCCCGACACCTGACCGTGACCCCGACGCCCGACCGCGACCGAGGAGGACGAGCACCGACCGTGGCAGCACCGACCCCGCTCCGCCGCCGCCCCGGCGCCGTCCCCGCGGCCGCCCTCGCCGTCCTCGCCGCCCTGACCGCCCTCGGGGTCCTGGCCTTCGGCCGCGCCGCCCCCGGCGGCCTGCGGGACGACGGTCCGCGCCCGGCCGTCGCCCCGCCCACCCCGTCCGCGGTGGCCAAGCCGCTCTGGCCCGACCTGGCCACCGCGCCGCCGCCGCCCACGTCCCCGACCGACTCCACCCCCCAGGCCCCGCCGCAGCCCGTACCCGAGCTGACCGTGCCCGGGCACGACCTCACCGCCGTCGACGTCCGTGCCCTGCTCGCCAAGGACCCGGCGGTGAGCGCCGAGGAGCGCCGCGCGCTCGACTCCTGCGCCGGGTGCGAGGTGCGGGCCCCCGAGTTCCGCGACCTCACCGGGGACGGCCGACCCGAGCTGATCACCGCCGTCGCCACTCCCGGGGCCCTCGTGCTGCACGTCTACACGCTCGCCGAGGACCGGGTCGTACCGATCCTGCGGGCCCAGGTCCAGCAGATGTCCAGCGCGGCGACCGTCGACTCCGACCTCTGGCTGTACGAGCCGACCACCTACACCACCCGCACCAGCAGCCACTACCGCTGGGACGGGCACCGGCTCGCCCTGGTCGAGCGGCGGGTGGACGGCGTCGGCCTGCTCCCGCCCGCCGACCCGGGCGCCGAGCCGACCTCCACCCCCGGCCCGGAGCGCGTGCCCGTGCCCGTCCCCGGCCCGGTGCGCCCGTCCTCGGCACCGAAGCAGCCCCCGGCCGCCGGGGTCGCGTCCCCGTACGCCCCCCGACCCTCCTCCCAGCCGTCCGACCCCGCCGTCGTCCCGGAAGCGAAGCGATGACCACCGCAGCCGCCCCCGTCCAGCCGCACATCCTGCTCGTCGAGGACGACGAGGTGATCCGGGAGGCCACCAGGATGGCCCTGGAGCGCTACGGCTTCCCGGTCACCACCGCCGCCGACGGGCTGGAGGGGCTGGAGGCCTTCCACGCCGTCCGCCCCGACCTGCTGCTGCTGGACGTCATGCTGCCGCTGCTCGACGGGGTCGGCCTCTGCCGGCGGATCCGGGAGGAGAGCCAGCTGCCGATCCTGATGATGTCGGCCCGCACCGACCCGGTCGACGTGGTGTCCGGCCTGGAGGCGGGCGCGGACGACTACGTGGTGAAACCGTTCGAGAGCGCCGTCCTGGTGGCCCGGATCCGTACGGTGCTGCGGCGCGTCCGGGTCGCCCCGGCCGTCGAACCCGGCCCGGCCGCCGCCGTCGCCCCTCCTGCCCCCGAGGTCCCCGACGACCCCGTCGCGCCCTCCGCCGCCTCCCTCCGCACCGTCGACGGACTGCAGGTGGACACCGACAGCATGGAGGTACGGGTCGACGGCCGCCTCGTCCCGCTCACCCCCACCGAGCTGCGGCTGCTGCTGGAGTTCACCGCGGCGCCCGGCATCGTGCTGGAACGCTCCGCGCTGCTGGAGCGCGTCTGGGACTACGAGTGGGGCGCCGACACCCGGGTGGTGGACGTCCACGTGCAGCGCCTGCGCGCCAAGATCGGCTCCGGCCGGATCGAGACCGTCCGCGGCTTCGGCTACAAGCTGCGGCGCCCGGCATGACCCTGCGCGACCTGGCCCTTCGCCGTCTGACCCTGCGCCGTCTGACCCTGCGCCGGATGGCCCTTCGCCGTCCGACCCTTTTCCGCTTGGCCCTGCGGCGGATGACCCTGCGCCGGCAGATCGCCACCGCCGTCGCCACCATCTCCGTCCTGGTCGCGGTCACCGTCGGCCTGCTGGTCCACCAGGCGATGATCCGTCAGCACGTGGACCAGGCCCGCACCGCGGCCGTCACCGCCCTCGGCTCCGCGCTGGCCGACTACGGCCGCGGCACCCCCGGCCCCGGCGCCGCCGTCGACGACCCGGCCCTCCCGGCCCGGCTGCGTGAGCTCGCCGCCGCCGGCCGGCAGGGCTCGCTCCTGGCCGCCGACCGGCAGGGCGAGTCGATGTGGGCGGCGGGCCCGGTCCAGGGCGGGGTGCTCTCCGTCCGGGTGGACTTCACCCAGGACCGCCGCGCGATCGCCGACCTGGACCGGATCATCCTGATCACCGTGGTCGCCGCGGTGTTCACCACCGTGCTGGCCGGTGTGCTCGTCGCCGACCGGATCAGCCGCCGCCTGCGCACCGCCGCCACCGCCGCCCGCGGCATCGCGGCCGGCGGCACCGACACCCGGATCGGCGAACTCGTCGACGGCAAGGACGAGGTCGCCGACCTCGCCGCCGCCGTCGACCTGATGTCCCGCACCCTGCACCGCCGCCTCGCCGACGAGCAGCGCTTCACCGCCGACGTCGCCCACGAACTGCGCACCCCGCTCACCGGCCTGGTCACCGCCGCCGAACTGCTGCCGCCCGGCCGCCCCACCCAACTGGTGCAGAACCGGGTCCAGGCCCTGCGCGCCCTGGTCGAGGACCTCCTGGAGGTCTCCCGCCTGGACGCCGACGTCGAATCCCCCGACCTCTCCGCCGTCCCGCTGGAACGCGCCGTCCGCCGCACCGTCACCCTCACCGGCCTCGACGTCACCGTCGGGATCACCGCCGGCACCGCCGGCCAGCAGGTCCGCACCGACCTGCGCCGCCTCGACCGCATCCTCGGCAACCTGCTGCTCAACGCCCACCGCCACGGCGCCGGCCCGGTCGAACTCCACGTCGACGGCCGCCGCATCACCGTCCGCGACCACGGCCCCGGCTACCCCGACGACCTCCTCCACCACGGCCCCCAGCGCTTCCGCACCAACGCCCCGGAACGCGGCCGCGGCCACGGCCTCGGCCTCACCATCGCCACCGGCCACACCCGTGTCATCGGCGCGACCCTCACCTTCACCAACCACCCCACCGGCGGCGCCGTCGCCACCCTCACCCTCCCCACCGACTGACCCACCCCCACCAACGCCGAAGGGCCGGCCCACCCGGACCGGCCCTTCCCACGCTCCCGCTACTGAGCCCCCTGTCGGGTTCGAACCGACGACCCCCGCTTTACAAGACGAACCCGGATCATGACGGCGCGTGATGCCTGATGCCGCGGGGGGGGGGGACCTCCGGGTGACGCCCCGCGGCAGGGTTTTTGGTCCGCCCCCCCACGGCCCCTTCTCCCCCCCCCCCTCCCCCACCCCCCCCCCACAAAACACCCCCACCACCCCACCCCACCCCCCCCCCCCCCCCCCCCCCCCCCCCCCCCCCCCCCCCCCCCCCCCCCCCCCCCCCCCCCCCCAGGTTTCGTGATCCGCCTCCGGACGGCTCCTGCTACCCCGTCCGCTCACGCATCGCTCACGCAGGACACGCTGGAGAAGTCGCAGATCCGCTGCCGAGGATCCCAAGATCATCCGGCTGTCGCGTTGCGCTCAACCTACGACAGCATCAGTCGCGAAGCCTGGGGCGAGTTCCCTGACACCTTCTGCCCCGTTCAACGAGGGCCACCAACACCGGCACCAGCGCCTTGAGCGCTAGAAGGCGATGGCTTCGGGCTACCAATAGGACCAGGATGACGACGGTGCCGCAGATGAGTGCCACTGGCACGACAACCACTGCGCCGAGAAGCCACTGCTCTCCGGCCGCCATGTGCACGCAGACCAGATCTGCTGCCATCCCGCCGCTCGCGCCCACTGCAGTCTCCTTACTACCCACCCGCTCTTCGGCCAACAGGCCTAGGATGGTTTGTCATCTTGAGGGGAGCCGAGATGACAAACCTTCGCACTGATGTCGAGAAGGCACTGGGCTGGCGGATGTCCGACGCCATGTGGGAGGACCTCGATGGCGACGTGATGAGCCTTCGTACGGACCGTGCGGCGGTCCGGCAGGAACTTGTCACAGCCATCAGGCAGAGAATGGCTGTATATGGGCGAACTCCAGCCGCGCGGACGGATGGTGCCACTCCACCGATACGGCCGACTTCGGCTTCTGCCTCGGCGAGAATCGATGCGCTATCTGCCATCTACGCAACCTGGGCGAACAGCGACCCGAAGGTGGGGTGGTTTCGCCGCTCCCATCTGGTCCCCCAGGACACGGCCGAGTACGAGGCCTGGCTGGCCGGACGAGGCAAATACCCTGACTTTCAACTCCTCGCACCTGAGGATGTGAATCAGTGGATAATGGATCACTTCAATGCCGATTCCTCTGACGGCAACGGCAACCGGCACATTGAGGGCCTCCTTACTGCACGTCGGCCGGGCGAAAATCCCGTCATCGACCTCTGGTACGTTGCGGACCACCACGAACTGGCTCTGACGGTGGACTCCCGTTGGACTCTGGGAGATCTTGCGAAAGCTGCTAATGACCTTGCGGATACTTACCAGTGGCGCCAATCAGAGGCGGCCACCTTCGTACTCACAGGACGACAGCCCGAGGTGTTCGTTTACTCGGGATCTGCATCTGTTCGCCATGGCGCCACAGCCGCCTGCAGCCGCGTCACGATGACCCTTGATCCATTTCTCACGCCCGATCAAGTGGCAGGCATCTATGGTCGCCTCAAAGCCAGACTCCATTCAGGCCCCATAAAGTCACTGTCAGAGAAGCACTATCGACTCGCTCAACATATCGGGCCGCACGTTTCCTCCCGAGTCGATGACCCAAGGCTCACCAGCAGGATGGGCCGCCCACCGCAGACGGGCCCAACTGGACTGGCTCATATTATCGAGCCAGTCGACGGAGCCACTTGGCAGTCACTGCGCCGAGACTGGAACGACTGGTGCGGACATCGCACGGATAGAAGCGACGCAGCTTGGCGCTACGATAACGACAACCATCCCAATTTCGTCCGCGACGCGAAGAAGGCATATGAACGACTGCTCTTTCCGCCCTGGAGGAGGCCGGACGAGCCAGAGCAGTGACGTGAGGGACCCCTTCCGCTATTGGCGGACAAAAAACTCAGCACTGATCCTAATGTTGGCGGGGAATGATAAGGCATCAATCCTCCCAATCAAGATGAAGCTCAAACCCAGCAGCCTCGAGCTCATCCGGGTCCGTGAGTTCCAAGGAACATACCGGGCAGCAGAACGCCCCGATCCGCGCTATGGCCTGCCTGCAGTTCCGGTGGTTGCAGTAGCGACCCTCGTCGCAGCAGCATCCATCTACCTCGATATCTCCTCTCAGCTCGCCACGGATCTCGCCCGGGCATGCCGGACATGCAACTCGCATCAGTGTCCTACCAGGCGCCTTACTGACGCCGATGAACCAGTGCCACGGTGGCGCAAAATCAGGCAACTGCTGGCGCATGGCTTCCATAAAGGTTTGCACGACAGCGCGAGCGACGAGGGTTCTTACCCCGAGTACCTGAGCAGCCTGCCTCTTGCGGGAACCCAATGAGTCGCGCCAACGGCGATATTGTTCTTCATACGAGAGTTCGGCGAGGCTGTAGAAATGGCGAATTTCGATTGAAGGCAAAGGCAACAAGCCGTTCGCTACCAGGAGCGCTTCGGCGGCGCGCTGGCCACGCCTTGTAACGGCGGCGAGGGCAGAGCAAATGGTCGCCCGGGTAACCATTTCTCGTATTTCAGCCTGTTGAGCAGCTGCACGCAAGGCCGAACCAGGAACCGCAGCATCGGCGATAATTGCCGCGACATGACCGACAGCCCCAACTACTTCGGAAGCCTCGATCCTGGCAAGAGCTTCGGCTGACCCTTCAATGCCGACTTGCGAGGAGGCAGGTGCGACCATAGCCTTAACCTTGGCAAGGTCACCAAAAAGGCCGTCGTAAATCCCCCAGAAGTCTCCGCTCGTTACGGCAAGCTCTTTGCGAGCTGCTTCCGCAACCTTGATGGCGATGACCAGCGACTGCTCTGTTCGGGTGGCGTCATGATAGGCGAAATGCGCGACTCCATTTCGATCATCCATGAGGGGGACGAAATCGTTCCACGAAACCGGCATCCTACCCTCCATGACAATCTCGGCGTCTTTAAAGGTGTCCGCCAGTCCGAGAGTTCGCGCCTGAGCAAGCGGGGGAACCCCCTTCTGGTTACCGAGCCCAAGAGAGTGGAAGCGGTTTGCTCGGTCACTTCGCTCAGAAATCAGAAGCGGATTGGCTTGGTATAGCAGCGCTTTAAGGGCATGCTCGCACCCCATACCAGCATGCAGGACGGCAAATCGTTCATTACCGCACCGCCAGGAATTCAGCGCAGCCTGCAGCAACTCAGACGCCCAACTAGCAAAACGCTGCTCGCTCATATCCCTGATACCGACCTCATACGAATGCGAGAGACTCAACCGTCTTTGCTCTACAGCCTGCGAGCTGCTGTCTACAATCGGCACGCCAGGAATCCGCCGAGGCATGTAATCTTGAACACCCCTTCGGTCGCGATCATGGCGGCAGCGATCTCGGCGGCCCGGCTGATGGTCTGATGGAACGGGACGCCGCATTGGTGCGCCCACGCTTCGTAGGAGGCCAGGTGGGCGACGATCGGCGCGGGGTCGGTGAGCTCGATGGTGCCGGGCAGTTCCCGGACCCGGATGTGCTTGAACGTCGTTCCGAGGTAGCTGGGTGCCTTCTCCAGGGAGAAGCGGGCGCTTAGGGAGACCCGTGCCGGCCCCTCGGGAATCCCGAGGACGTCGCCTGCGGCCCGGGCCCAGAGCCGGTCCAACTCTTGCTTGTCGGTGTCGCTGTTGGTCGAGGCGATGAGCACGCCGCCAGGCCGGAGGACGCGGGCCATTTCCTTGATCGTGGGCTCGATGTCACTGACGTGGTACAGCATGTGCAGGGCCAGGACGGCGTCGGCACTGTTGTCGGTGAAGGGCAGGGCTTGGGCGTCGGCCACCAGGACCGGCTTCTCGACGTCGGCGAGGATGCCTGCCGAGATGTCCATCCCGACGACCTTGAGATCTGGGCGGTCCTTGTGCAGGCGGCTGACGAACTTGCCGTTGCCGCAGCCGACATCGAGGACGATCCCGCTGGTGCCGGCCAGCTCTTCGAGGACGATCCCGGGCAGATCGTACTGCGGCTGCTGCCACCGGTAGATGGACTGGCGGGCGGCCAGGTGGCGTCCGTCGGCGTAGGCGCTGTTCGCGAGGATGGACTTGTCGGCGACTGCGGCGTCCTGCTGTGCGGTGTTGCTCGTCATTGGGGCAGCTCCGGAGGGTTCGTGAGTGCGGGTCGAGAGCAGGCTTCTCTGACATTCTCACGGAGACTCAGGACGATCGGGGAGCCTGCATAGGCGGGTTCGGCGAGACGAGTGCTCAGCGCCCGAAGACGGCTGGAGATGCTCGCTGTTCGCCGGTCCGGTGCGGCGTCCAGCACCACCGAGAGCTTCTCCTGCACGCCGTCGAGGTCGCCGTGGGCGAGGTGGGCGTTGGCGAGGTCGAGGCGGGCGGCCAGCAGGTCGCCGGAGGACTGTTCCTGCTGCGGTGCGGACTCGTACATGGCGATGGCCCTGGAGGACGCCTCGATGGCTCGGTTCACATGCGACCGGGCGCCCAGGGCAAGGAGGGCGGTGCCAGCGTAGGTCCACTGCTTGGCCTCGGGAAACGTGAATACGCCGGGAAGATCCACGGCGGCTACGGCGCTCCGCGCTGCCTCGGCCATTGCCACGGCTCGTAGCGCGCTCGCGCTGTCGCCGAGCGCGGCGGTGGCCCGTGCTTCGAGGCTGAACAGGCGGGCTGCAATTGTCCCGGTGTCCGCGTACGGCAGTCCGGCTCTGGCCAGTTCGGCGGCCTGGCGGTGGTCTTGCTGCCAGTAGGCGATCAGGGACTGGACGGATCGGATCCAGGCCCGGAGGCCGTTGTGGTCGGCTGACTCCGCGCAGCGCCAGGCCGTTCGCGAATGCGTGGCCGCAGCTGTGTACTGGCCGAGGTCGAGGGCGACATGGGTGGCCAGGCCACAGATGCGTCCGGCCTGCAGGTAGAGATGGCTTGTCTGGTAGGGGTGTTGACGGCCTCGGAGTAAGTCGAACACTTCTCGCCGGAGGGTTCCGATGTCGTGGAAGAGCTCGGACACCGGCTTGCTCACGTAGTCCCCTGCCAGCCTCGCAATGTCCGCGTCGATCTGTTCAAGCAGCGTGTCGTCCACGTTGGACGCGCTGGCGAAGCGAAGGAAGAACGCGGACTCTGCCGAGTCGGCTGCCACAGCCACTACGAGATCGTTGTCGTGGTCCGCGCGCCGAGCAGGCACGGGAGCCGAGGCGTCGACGACGCTGCTGGACTGTGGCGCTGCTTCGACGGCTACAGGAGGTACTGCCAGCAGGTCGGTCAACTGATCGACTGAGACTCCCAGGGCGCGGGCGAGCTTCGGCCGCATCCAGGGCTGTGGGGCACCCCTACCGCTCTCCCATCGCCCCACAGTCGTACGGTCCACATCGAGGGCTTCCGCCAGGGATTCCTGAGTGTGGCCGACCGCCTCCCTGCGCTGGATCAGCCGGGACCTCCTGGATGCCATCCCGCGTCCTCCAGAGGTACGTCAGTTCGTCTGTAGCCGTAACAGGCCAGGTCATGCCCAGGTTTGCAGCACGGATGCCTCGTAGCCGCATCAATTCTGCTCTGGTTCACCGGCATTGGAGGCGGTTCTGTAGATACCTGCCGGGTGAATCCCGGCGCGAATCGGCCCGCTGCCGACCTCGTCCCGGTGAAAGGTCCGCGCTCATGTCCGTCACCACCTGCCAAGCCACTGCCCTCGCCCCGTTCGGCTTTCGCGTGCTGCCCAGTGCCGAGGTCGTGCCGGACGCCCGGCGGCGGGTGATACGGGCCGTGCGCGGTTGGGGCTTGCCGCTGGCGGAGGACGCGCTCCGCGATGTCGAGTTGCTGTCCAGCGAGCTGATCACCAACGCCGTGTCCCACACGGCCGCCCCGTGCGTCGTGCGCGTGTCCTGGGACGGTGAGCGGTTGCGCGTCGAGGTGACGGATGTCGGCCACGAACTGCCGGCTGCAGGTGGGATCGATCTCGACGCCACCGACGGACGGGGGCTGTTCCTGGTGGCGGCGCTCGCGACGAACTGGGGCGCCGAGCCGGACCCCGCTGGCAAACGGATCTGGTTCGAGGTCGGCACCACCGCCGCCGTTTCGGGCGACGAGCGACTCACCGCGCTGGTGAGGGCCGCTGCCCCGAAGGCACGGGATGTCCTGCCGACCAGTGCCTGACAAGACTTCCTCCTGCCCCGACGCGGGCTTGGGGGGATGCGGGTGGCCGCGCTGGTCAACAGCCGTGCGGCGTAAGCACCTGAGGTTCCTTGCCGGCGGCTTGCCCCGGCAACGGATCCATCGCTGCACCCACGAAGGGGCCGGGCATTCGGCCCGCCCCATGACTCCGAAGGAGGCTTCATGCCCGAAAACCTGACGACCAGCACCGAGTTGGAGGGCGACGGTCTGCTGGTCGCCCGTGCGAAGGTCGCCGCGGCCCGCTCGCGTGGCGAGCAGCCGTCGGACGGCGGCTCCACCGGTCGAACCGACACCAACGACTGACGGCTGCGTCACGATGACCGCCGAGCGCTTCTCGGTGGTTGAGCGTCTGGGCGGGGATGACTTCCTCGCCCAGACGCTCGGCCGCAGCTTCAAGGTCGCACGCGGTGAAGCCGCGTCACTCACCGGACTCATGAGCTGGGATGACCTCAACACCATCCTGACCCACCACCGGTTCGAACCGCCTCGCTTCCGCCTCGCCGTCAACGGGGAGCAGGTGCCCGCGTACACGTACTCCCGACCGATCACCACCCGGCGCAGCACCGTCTGGCACCAGCTCCAGCCCTCCGAGCTGCACAAGCGTCTCGCCGAGGGTGCCACGCTGGTCCTGGACGCCGTTGACGAGCTCCACCCCGGTATCGGTGCTCTGGCCGGCCAGCTGGAGCGCTGGCTGCGGACCGGCGTGCAGGTCAACCTGTATGCCTCCTGGACCGGCACCGAGGGCTTCGGCGTCCACTGGGACGATCACGACGTGGTCGTCGTCCAGCTCGACGGCGCGAAGCGCTGGCGCATCTACGGCCCCACCCGCACGGTGCCGATGCACCGCGACGTAGAGACGCCGGAACCGCCGCCCGAGGAGCCCGTCGCCGATCTGGTCCTCACCGCCGGCGATGTGCTCTATCTGCCTCGGGGCTGGTGGCACGCTGTCGCCGCCTCCGAGGGCGAACACTCGCTGCACGTCACGTGCGGGCTGCAGAGCACGACGGGCGCCGATCTGATCACCTGGCTGTCGGAGATGCTGCGCGCCCACGAGGCCGTCCGGGCGGACATCCCGCGCTTCGGGGCCGCTGAGGAGCAACGCGTCTTCCTCGACACCATCGGCAAGCTCCTCGCGGCCGAGTTGGAAAGCGACGGCCTGATCGCCCGCTTCTCCGCCGCTCGCGACGCCACCGAGCGAGCCCGCCTCGCGCCGTCGCTGCCCCACATCACGGCGATCCCACCGGACGCCGACCTTCGGGTGCGCCTGGTCACCACGCGGCCCGTGCTCGCGGCCGTGCCCGACGGCACCGTCCGGCTGACCGCCGGCGGCGAGGAGTGGACGTTTGCCGCCAAGGCCCAGCCGATGCTCGCGCTCCTCGCAGACGGGGAACCTCACCGGCTGGCCGATCTCGCACAGGCCGCAGGCATCACTCTCGGGCAGGCGGCCGGTGTCGTGACGGAGCTGGTCGACGGCCAGGCCGCCGCGATCGGTGGTGCGCAATGACCGCCCGGCTGGGCCTCGGCACCTACCGTTGCCTCGATGTGGCCGAGGCCGCGCTGATGGCCGCCTCCCGAGGTGCCGACTGGGTGGACACCGCGCCCAACTACGCGGGCGGCCGGGCGGAGACGTGGCTCGCCGTAGTTCTGGCTGCCTACCCGGATCTGCGCGTCTCCACCAAGGTGGGCTTCGTCCCGGCCAGCGCCAGTCACATCGGTGTGCGAGCCGGTGCCCTGTCCGCAGCCGACGCCGAACGCGGGCACTGCCTCGCCCCGGACTACATCGCCTGGCAACTCGCGCGCAGCAGGCGCATGCTCGGCCGGGTGCCCGATCTGGTGTTCGTGCACAACCCCGAACACGGTTGCCCGGACGGCGAGATCACCGACCGGCTCTACAAGGCCTTCCTGGCCCTGGAGGAGGCGTGCAGCCAGCAGGTCATCAGCGCCTACGGAGTGGCGACCTGGCGCGGTTTCAGCAGCGGCCTCTTCGACGTACCCACGCTGATCGAACTCGCGGCCAAAGCCGGCGGGCTGAGTCATCACCTACGTGCCATCCAGCTCCCGGTCTCCCTCGTCCACCTTGCGCCCGTCGCCCAGGCTCTCGACGGACACGGCCCGTTGGCCGATGCCCTGGCTGCGGGCTTGGAAGCGTTCGCCTCCGCCCCGCTCCACGGTGGCGAGATCCCCGGCATGGTGCCACCGGAACTGTCCGAGCTGATCAGCCCTGGCAAGACCCCTGCCGAGGCCGCCCTCGCCGTCGTTGCTTCAGCCCCAGGCGTGAAGCGCGTGCTCCTGTCGACGGGGAACCCGGAACACTGGGGGCAGGCCGCCGAAGCCGTCGGCCGACCGTCGCTGTCTCCGGACGCACTCCGAAGGGTCGTTGATGTACTCGGAACCTGAGCCGGACACCGCCAGGCGGATGCGCGGGATGCACGCCACAGCAGCAACGGCGTTCGACGCGACGCCGATCGGCTCCCGAGAAGCGTGGGGCTGGCGCGGACGTACCCTCAGCCGTCCAGTCGCCACGGCATCCGGCGAGGGCTGGCTCCGCCTGGTGTCCGCCCCGGCCGACAAGGCCTGCGGAAAGCTCTGGGAGGGACCGCAGGAGGCAGAACAGCTCATGCCTCCTGCGGTACCCAGGCCGCGCCTGCGGGAGCGGCGCACCTGGACCGACGGCGAGTACGGTTACCTGGCAGAGCTATACGACAAGATCACCGCCTCCACCATCACCACCCACGAGCCGATCCTCCGGGAAGCGCCCAACCTGGACAACGCCTGGTGGGACGCACTCAGCACCGCCCTCGACGCCATTGCCACCGTTCCCAGCGACCGGGTGGCGATCCGGCAGGAATACCTGGACCGCGCCATGCCCCAGTACCTGGGCATCCCGATCGACACCAAGGTGCCCGCCTGGACGACCGCCCACGGTGACCTGCACTGGGCCAACCTCACAAGTCCGTCTCTCTCAGTCCTCGACTGGGAAGGCTGGGGCGTCGCGCCTGCCGGGTACGACGCGGCGCTGCTGCACTCCTACAGCCTCCTCGTACCTGACACGGCCGCAGAAATCCGGCGGCAGCTCGGGCACATCCTCGATACCCCTGCCGGGAGGTTCGCAGAACTCGTCGTCATCACCGAACTGCTGCAAACAACCACCCGAGGCGACAACCTCAACCTCGAGGAGCCCCTGCGCAGACGGCTCTCCGAGATCACCAGATGACCGGCTCCCGACCCCTGGTAGAGCGCAGAGCGTTGAGTAGCCCTTGGGATATCCAACGCGACAACTTGCTCCGCCAGGGGCATCGGGCGGCGCGCTTTTCTCGGCCCTCAGGGCCCGGCCGACTGTCCGCCTCGACGTGTCCAACCGGTCCAGGCAGCCCGAAAACACCTGGCCGCTTTTCCATTCATCCCGGAGAATGCCGTCGCATGGGAGCCGATATACATGGCTTCGTGGAGTGCCGGCCCACCTACGGAACGCTCGACGAAGACGACGCGGGTTGGCATGCGGCGATAGACCTGGACTTTTTGTACGGCGGTCGAAGCTACGACGCCTTCGGCTGCCTGTTTGGCGTGCGGAACCACGCCGGCTTCCGCCCACTGGCCGGAGACCGAGGCCTGCCCGCCGACGTGTCGTCCCAGACCCGGCAGGCGTACGAGGCTGCATGGGGCGCCGATGGTCACAGCCCGTCCTGGATCAGCTGGGCGGAACTGGCCGCGGTGGACTGGGACGAACCCGCCGAGGCCGTCGACGAGCGTGTGCAGTGGTACACGCGCACGCCGGACCGGAGCTGGGTCCTGACGGGCAAATCGTTCCGTGGTCGCCACAACAAGCCGGAAGGCGCTGAGTGGGTGGAGGACGAGGTGCTCTTCCGCGTCGTACGAATGGTGCGTCGGGATGCCGTGCCGGAAGACGGCGAGTGGGCACCGGTGTGGAAGGCCATGAGCGTCCTCGCCGATGTCCACGGCGGAGAGAACGTCCGACTCGTCGTGTGGTTCGACAGCTAACCGCATCGCTTGGATCTTTGGGGGGCAGCACTACCGTCATCCGCCTGTAGCTCTCACCGAGGGAAATCCGACCGGGAGCCACCCACTCCGTCAGCGCGCAGGCCCAGGGGGCTCCCGGCGGAGAGCCCGGCTGGTGGCTGTGCGCCCTCGCGCAGCCACCAGCCGGGCCGGGCAGGTCGCGCCAAGGCCGTAGGACCGTCGTACGCGTCAACTTGCTCCGCCCCAGAGAGCGGGCCGGGGTAAGGACTCCTTACCCCACAACTTGCTCCGCGAGGCACGCTGATCAAGTCAGTCCGGGTGACTCACCGGGCAGCCACGGAACCCAACGGCCGTACAGCGACATACACGTTGGATGACCTTCGCCATGCCCCGCCGCTGGGCTGAGCGGTAGTCTCTCGTTCCATCAGCCGCGCCGACTGGCGCGGTGGGGGGTGGGGAGAACCATGCCGGCAAGCGTCACTCGGAACAGAAGGATCGAACGAGCGGGCGTCAACGCACTCCGGGCGCTCCTGGAAGAACATGATCAGATCGTCCAGGAGATCGACGGCGGTAATGACTTCGGCGAGGACATGTTCGTCATGCTCACTCGTGAGGGCGAGCGGACCGGTGCGTCGATCGCCATTCAAGTGAAGAGCGGCGATAAGTACAAGCGGGCGAACGGCTATGCAATCCCTGTTGACGCACATGCGAGTGACTGGAGGAACGCACTTCTGCCCGTCTTCGGCGTGGCCTTCGACATCGGGTCGCGACAGTTGTTCTGGGTCAACCTGACAGAGGCTCTGGAATCATCCGCGGATGCACCGACCTGGATCCCTGTTCCCTGCGAGCAAGAACTCCACGCAGGCAACCTCGACTCGTTCCTAGAAATCGCCCACACATTCGTCGAGAAGCGCTCGAGGCGGCACGCAGGCGAGACCGCACTCCAGGTCACACGGGTCTCGGAAACCTCCAAGCTGGCCCCGTCATGGTTCGTCGGCCGTAGCCAGGAGCGGCGAGCCATCAAGGACAAGCTGACCGAGAGTGGCGCGCGCAGGGTCCTCGTCTCCGGAATGGCCGGCGTCGGCAAGACATCCCTCGTTGATTGGGTCATCGGGGAGCCGGATACACATGCGACGTTCTCCGGTGGCGTGATCGTCGCGGACATGCACGGCTTCTCGGTTAACCGCGAACAACTGGCTCGTGCCGGTAGCGCCTACGCGCCCCTCCTGTGTGCGCTCGGGGTCCGCACGGTCGAGATTCCACGAGACATCGAGAGTCAGGCTGCCCTCTACCACCAAACGCTCGACGGCCTCGGTGCATCTGGCAGTCCGGTACTTCTGGTGTTCGACAACGTAGCCGAGCTCTCGCAAGTCGCCGAGTTGCTTCCCGGAGGAGCCAACCATGGCGTGGTCGTCACTTCACGCAGCCGACTTGGCATCATCGAAGGCGCCGAGACGATCAAGCTTGAATGCCTCGATCCCATGGATTCGGAATCCCTCTTCGGCAAGGCCCTCAGTCCCCGCGACGACCGCCTCCGCGATCCACATCCAATCCGGGAGATCACCGACCTGTGTGGTCACCTTCCGCTGGCGCTAAGCATCGCAGCGGCGATCATGAAAGACGATCCCGACCTTGCCCCTGCCGAGTTGCTGACGGACCTGGCGACTGAGAAGTACCGACTGGACGTCCTGCAGTTCGGAGACACGGCCGTCAGGGCCGCGCTGCACGTCTCGCTCATCCGACTCGATGAGTCCCTGCAGGCCCCGTTTTGCAGGCTATCCATTCATCCGGGCAGCCAGATGTCAGAACAAATCGCCGCCGCCGTTCTGGGTGAGGACTACCCTCAGGCGCGCTCGGTCCTCCGCAGGCTCGGCCAGGCCAGCCTGGTTTCACGCGTCCCTGGCACCTCTCGATGGAGGATGCACGACCTGGTCCATCTGTTCTCTGCTGAACAATGCCGCGCAACCATCTCCGAGGCAGAACGGCAGGTAGCGTTCGGCCGCGTGGCTGAGCTCTACGACCAAATCTCGGACGATGCCAACCTCACGCTGAGAGGAACGCCCAGAGGGAATCCGCCGCGGTTCGACACGGCAGGGGGTGCACTGAGCTGGTTTGACGCCGAATGCGCGAACCTTCAAGCAACGGCCCGGCAGGCCCACGAGTTCGGCATGACGGAGACCACGTACATGCTGTCGATGAACCTCCTGTTGTTCCTTGATCTGAGGGGTCGGGCAGCGGAGGCCCTGCAATCCGCTCAGACAGCGTACGAAGCCGCGCGCCGGGAGCGCGACGCCGAGCGGCAAGTCCGGGCTCTAAACAACGTGGGTACCAGTCTGACCAGCCTGCGCAGGTTCGAAGAGGCCATCCCTACCTTGACGAAGGCCCTCGCCATTGCGGAGAGAATCGGATTCCTCGATGGCCAGTGCGACGCCACCGTTAGCTTGGGCACGGCGGTCCGCCAGCACCGCAGTCCCGCCGAGGCCATTCCGATTCTCACCGAAGCGGTTCAACTCGCCCGGAGAAACCGGGACATCAACGACCTGGGCACGTCGCTCACGAATCTCGGCATTGCCTATCGAGAGGCAGGCCTGCCTGGCCGCGCTGCCACGGCGTACGCCGAATCCATCCAGTACCACCGCGCTTCAGGGGATCGCCGGAAGGAGGCCTCGGCACACGCTGGCCTCGGCACCGCCCTGTTCCAACTGGGCCAACTGGAAGGAGCAGTGAAATCGTTCCAGACAGCCTTCCCGGCATACCGGGAGGTCCAGGATGAATCAGGCATTCACCTCAACTACCTGAATCTTGGCCATGCCCAGCTCGCGATGGGCAAACTGCAAGAGGCCCGGCACTCGCTCCAACTGGCCCACGACTACTTCCGAGACATCTCAAACGAGCACTACGAGGCTGGCGCGCTGACGCTCCTCGGCGCCCTCGAGTGGATGTCCGACAACCCGAGTCGGGCTCAAGTGCATTACACGGCAGCTCTTCGCCTGTATCGCAAACTCGGTGACCAGCAAGGCCTCGCAGCCACAGAAGGTTCTCTCCGAGAAATGCTGGGAGTGTCCACGATCCCCGAGTAACACCTGAAACTCCTCTGGCAGCCGCCCATCCTCACACGGCCACCGCTCGGGTCGGCTACGCCCTCCTGGGTGTGCCACGTGCGTACGACGGCGGTATGGCCGTGGTAGGCGATAGCTTGCCGCCAGGCGGGGCTCCGGGGTAAGCAGTGCTTGCCCCACAACTTGCTCTGCCTGCGACCTCGACCTCCTCCACTGCTGTTCGACTCCCAGGAATTCAGCGCCATTGAGGCCGTGACCACGTCCATCGCCGCCAGATTGGCGTTGCAGTCGTCCCAATCGTTGCATGCCTGGTCACGGTGTTACGGGTGGCGGTTCAGGGACGGCAGAACTCGTTGCGGGGAAGTGACCCGTCCCCGCTCTGAGCTGGGCGGGGACGGATGGTACGACTGGCAGCGGGTCAGCTGCTGGCAGCGGCTTGGGACTCAACGGGCTCGGGGCAGTAGCGGCTCCAGGCGTCGAGGAAACCGTTGCGGGTGAAGCCCTTGAGCTGCACACCGTCTGGGAAGCGGATGTTCGCCGAGCTGATGCCGTAGTCCTTCAGCAGGAGTTGCAAGCCACGGGCGCTCAACCCCGTGGGTCCGTGTTCGGCCCACGGCGCCTCGTGGTCAGCCTTCAAGGCGGTCAGGAGGTGCTCGGTGGACAGGGCGTCCGGGTTGCCACCGGCGGCGAAGACTCGGCGGATGTCGACCAGGATCCTCGTCTTCAATCCACCGTCCTCGTCCTGCCCGGACTCGAACGCGGTCATGGCGCGGCAGGCCGCGCGGGCACGTACCGGCCACTCACCTCCGGCAAGGTCCGCGACCGTCACCAAAGGCTCCCAGGTGTCGGCAGCACGGTCGTCAACCGGCATGGGCGGCTCCATGTCGGTCGCCGCGTCGGTCAGCGGCACCAGCCAGGCGTGAAGGCCGTCGCGCAGCTCGCGCAGGCCCGGGTTGTCCCGGTCGGAGCGGTACGAGGAGACGCGCTCGCCCGGTGCGCGGCGGCGCATGCGGATGACCACTGACCGGTCCATGATCGTGTCCGGGAGGTCGCCGATGCCGGCCAGGGCTGCCATGGCGAAGGTGGGGAACTTGACCACCTTGTGGTCCGGGCCGGTCACCCGCAGGGTGGGGCGATTGCGCTGGTGACCGGCGTTCAGCAGGCCCCGAAGGTCTTCGTTCTTCTCGGCCGCCTTGACGGTGCCGAACATGGTGTCGGCCTCGTCCACGAGCAGGGTCGGCGGCTGGTCGGTGATCGAGCGGAAGATGGCCGCCGAGGACGCGTTGACCGTGATGAGCGGGTCGTGCACGGTCTCGGTGACGATGTCGAGCAGCCGAGACTTCCCACAGCGCTTGGCCGGGCCGATCACGGCAAGACGCGGGGCATGCTGCCAAGCGGGCTGTAGATGGGTGGCGGCAACCCACAGTGTCACGGCGTCCAGAGCTTGCTCGGACGGGAGAATCACGAAGCGAGCTATGGCAGATCGGAGTTCGCAGAGCAGCTCGGCTCCCGGCGATGACGGAGTGATCGGCAGGTCGCCGCTTCCGGTCATCCCGCCGAAGACGTCCGGGTCACCGACCTGTCCCGCCGGGGCACTGACCGGGTCAGCGGTGACCCGACCGGTCAAGGCACCGGGCTCCCGGTCAGTCCGGTCGGTCAGTACGTCGTTCTGACCGACCGCCGGTCGGTAGTGACCGGGTTGACCGGGGACGGCAACGGCGGGCCAGCCCTTCGCCGGGTCTCCCGACGCAGGCTGGCGGGAAGTAGAGTTCACGGTGAAGCTCCTCGCTGGTGCGCACGACCTCGACTGTCGCGCTGCCACCGGTTGAACTGATTCGCTGATCTGGGGACTTCGCCCGGCCCTCGGTGTTCGTAGCACCGAGGGCCATCGCGTTCTCGGCCTGCCGAGCCGACGAGCCGACTTGGCTCAACTCGCAGGCGGATGGAGTGCGTTGCGCCGGTTCGCAACCGGCGGGCGACGCGACGATACGACCGCCCTGACGGAAGATCCACTGCTCCGGTGGCAGTCCTCTCACGGCAGACAAGCTCGTGACCCGACCTGCGGCCTTTTCGTCACGCAGCCGCACCATCCGGCGCGACGTCGATGCCCAGCAGCCGCAGGAGGTCTGCGGTGATCACCCGGTACTTCTTGCCCAACCGCAGCACGCGGCACGGGTAGACGTCCCGCCGCGCCAGTTCGTAGCCCTTGCTGCGGCCAAGGCCGATCGCGCGGTTGGCGGTGTCCAGGTCGATGGCGGCTGGCAACGCAAGCAGCTCCGCCCGGCTCATGCCCGTGAGCCCCTGGTTGCCCGTCTCAGTTCGCACAGCTGTCTCCATTCACGGGGGCAAGCCCCGGTCGGCGGCCCCGGCAAGTCCGGGATCGAGGAGCAGCTTGCATCGCAATAAAGTGTCGATATGACACACAACGAAGTGGAATCTTGGTCGACGCAGGTCACGAGAACCGTGATCGCCGAGGTTCGTAGGTGCCGGAAGGAGCTGGGCATGACCGCGCAGGACCTGGCCGACGCCTGTGACGAGCTGGGCCACCCCATCCCGCGCAACGTCATCGCGAACTGGGAGTCCGGGCGCCGGCTGACCCTCACAGTCCCGGAGCTGCTCGTGCTCGCCAAGGCAGTCGACGCGCCGCCGGCCGCCCTGGTCTTCCCGCTCGGCGGGAGCGCCAACGTGGACTGCCTCCCGCACGAGAGCCGAGACCCGTGGACGGCATTCAGCTGGTTCACCGGCGAGGACCTGGACTTCGGCGACGCGGCCGTGTTTCGCGAGTACGCGAGCGTCGAGCACCGCATCCGGACCGGGCACCACAACGCGTGGCAGCTCCAGTTCTCCGGTGCGAGGAAGGACTGGCCGCACGGCGCCGAAGCCAAGTTCGGCCGCCTCATGAAGGCCGTTCGCTCGGAGATCGTGCCGATCCGGCACCGCATGCGCGAGCTGGGGCTGACTCCCCCACCGCTCCCCAGCCACCTCGCATTCCTCGACACCGATCACAAGGACGACCAGATGAAGGAGGGAACCCCGTGAAAGGCTCCACCTACCACCGCTGCTACTGCCGGGACGCCGACACCAGCAAGCCGCTCGGCAAGGCCTGCCCGAAGCTCAGCAGCCGCAAGCACGGCTCCTACGCGATACGCCAGGAGCTGCCCAACCGCGAGGACGGCGCGCGCCGGTCCTTCAGCCGCTCCGGCTATGAGTCCCGGAAGACCGCCCAGGCCGATCTCGACCAGGTCCGCGAGCTGTTGCACATCCCGGACGCGGACGATCCCGAGGGCCTCGCGCAGATAGCCGACTTGCTGGAGAAGGTCGCCCACGAGAAGGCCCCGCTGCCCGACGTCGACGAGACCCGGCGTCGGCTCGCCTCCGGGCAGGACCTGCAGAACCGGCTGACGGTCGGTGAGTGGCTCGACCAGTGGCTGGCGGGTAAGCGCGGCCGACAGACCGCAATCAGCCGGGACGAGAGCAGTATCCGGCTCTACCTCAAGCCGCGGATCGGCCACATCCGGCTCGACCGCCTTCGGGTCCGGCATCTGGAGGAGATGTTCGCGGCCATTGAGGAGGAGAACGTCGAGATTGCCGAGGCGAACGCCCAGCGGCGGGCCGCCATCGACGAACTGGCGCAGATCCCTTGGAAGGGACGGGAGTTCCGCGCACAGCGCAAGGCTCTCAAGGCTGCCATCGCCGAGATGCAGCCCTTCCGGCGGACCGTCAGCGCATCTACCTGCCAGCGGATCCGCTCCACGCTCCGGGTGGGCCTCAACGCTGCGATCCGGCGCCAGATCATCACCTTCAACCCGGCCTCCCACGTCGAGCTGGAGTCCGCGAAGCGACCCAAGCCGCTCGTGTGGACCGAGGAGCGGATCGAGCACTGGGAGCTGACCGGCGAGCGGCCGTCCCCGGTGATGGTCTGGACGCCGGAGCAGACGGGCCTGTTCCTCGACCAGGCCGCCGGGGACCGCCTGTACGCGTTGTTCCACCTGATCACCTTCCGAGGGCTCCGGCGCGGCGAGGCGTGCGGTCAGCGCTGGGCTGACACCAACCTGAAGGCCGGGCTCCTCACCGTGGCCAAGCAGCTCGTCGTGGACGGCTGGCAGGTCTACGAGGACGACCCCAAGACCGACGCGGGCGCTCGCACCATCGCGCTCGACTCCGAAACAGTGGCCGTCCTGAAGGCCCATCGCGAGCGGCAGCGGGCCGACCGCGAACAGTGGGGCGACGCCTGGGTCGAGACCGGCCGGGTCTTCACCAAGGAGAACGGCGAGTGGCTGCACCCCACCGCCGTGACCGACCGGTTCCGCGAGCTGATCGAGTATGCCGGCCTCCCGCCGATCCGGCTGCACGACCTCAGGCACGGCGCGGCCACGCTCGCTCACGCGGCGGGCGCGGACCTGCACTCGATCAAGGAAATGCTCGGCCACTCCTCGATCGGCATCACCTCGGATACGTACACGACCCTGCTCCCGCAGGTCGACCGGGCGATCGCCGAGGCGGCGGCCCGGCTCGTTCCCCGGGCAAACAGGCCGCGCAAGGATGCCCAGTCCAGCCCGGTATCAGCGACCACCAGGCCATCCGCTCACGCATCGCTCACGCAAACGGCCTCGGACGCGAAGTCCGAGGCCGGTGATCAAGCTCCCAGAAGGCCAAAGCTGCAGCTCATCCGGGGTGGAAACGAGAGCCCCCTGTCGGGTTCGAACCGACGACCCCCGCTTTACAAGAGCGGTGCTCTGGCCAGCTGAGCTAAGGAGGCACGGTGGCCGTCCGCGATGGATCACGGCGGCACCGGGGGCAGTCTACCGGGCCGGGGTGGTGGGGTGGGGGGATATCCCGGGGTTGGCGGGGTGGGTGGGCGTGATGGAACCGATGCGGAAAAGCGGGCTGCGGGGGCTGACAAGCGGTGGAAGCGCAGGTAGCGTCGCCGGGAGTCGGCGCGATGGTGGTTCAGACCACTGACGGGCCGACGGAGACGAACCAACCCCCCTTTACTCGGATCGTCCGGCACGTTCCTGCCGGTGAAGGAGAGAACGACCATGGCTTCTGTCACGTACGACCAGGCGACCCGCGTCTACCCCGGGGCGACCAAGCCGTCGGTGGACGCGCTGGACCTGGAGATCGCGGACGGCGAATTCCTCGTGCTGGTCGGCCCCTCGGGCTGCGGCAAGTCGACCAGCCTGCGCATGCTGGCCGGTCTGGAGGACGTCAACAGCGGCGCGATCCGGATCGGCGACCGGGACGTCACCCACCTGCCGCCGAAGGACCGGGACATCGCGATGGTGTTCCAGAACTACGCGCTCTACCCGCACATGACCGTCGCCGAGAACATGGGCTTCGCGCTCAAGATCGCCGGCGTGAACAAGGCGGACATCCGCACCAAGGTCGAGGAGGCGGCGAAGATCCTCGACCTGACCGACTACCTGGACCGCAAGCCGAAGGCGCTGTCCGGCGGTCAGCGCCAGCGCGTCGCGATGGGCCGGGCGATCGTCCGCCAGCCGCAGGTCTTCCTGATGGACGAGCCGCTGTCGAACCTGGACGCCAAGCTCCGCGTCTCGACCCGCACCCAGATCGCCGGCCTGCAGCGCCGCCTGGGCATCACCACGGTGTACGTCACCCACGACCAGACCGAGGCGCTCACCATGGGCGACCGGGTCGCGGTGCTCAAGGACGGTCTGCTCCAGCAGGTCGACACCCCGCGCAACATGTACGACAAGCCCGCGAACCTGTTCGTGGCCGGCTTCATCGGCTCGCCCGCCATGAACCTGGTCGAGGTGCCGCTGGTGGACGGCGGCGTGAAGTTCGGCGGCTCGGTGGTCAACATCTCCCGCGAGGACCTGGCCGGCGCCGCGACCGACAAGACGGTGACCGTCGGCATCCGCCCCGAGCACTTCCAGATCGTCCCGGCGGGCGGCATCGAGGGTGTCGCCGTGACCGTGAACGTGGTCGAGGAGCTCGGCTCGGACGGCTTCGTCTACGGCACCACCCAGATCGGCGGCGTGGACAAGGACCTGGTCGTCCGTGTGCCCGGCCGCCAGATCCCGGCCCGCGGCGAGACCGTCCACGTCGTGCCGACCGCCGAGGAGACCCACGTCTTCTCCACCAGCACCGGGGCCCGCCTGGGCCGCTGACGCCCTGAGCGCCAGCCCCCGCACGGGGCAGCTGCGGAGCCCGTCGGACCGATCGCGGTCCGGCGGGCTCCGTCCGTACACCCCCACGTCAACACGGTGCAGGGACGAACCCGGACACCCTGTCACTCGATGGCGTGACGGAGGGCGATCCGAGGCCTACCCACCGCTACTCTCCTGAGGGTGAAGCAGCTTGTGCGCCGTATCGGCCAGACCGTCGCCCTGACCCTGCCGGTCGTCCTGGTGACCACCGGCACCCTCGCCGTGACCCGCGTGCCGTGGGCCCCGCCGACCGCGCTCGACCAGCAGGTCGTGGCGGCCTCCAGCGGCGACGGCGCAGGCATCGGGCGGTCGTCCACGGCCGCCACCAAGACCGACGGGCTCGCCCCGCAGGAGTCGCTGCGGGTGGCGCTGCTGGACGAGCTGCGCGCCAAGAACCCGTCCGCCGCGCTGGACCTGCTGGAGCGCTCGATGCGCGAGCAGCCGTCGCTGACGCCGTACTGCACCTCGCTGGCCACCGAGTTGGGCAAGGCGGCGGTCCGCAAGTACCAGGGCGACGTGCAGCGGGCCCGGTCCTTCGCCCGCCCGGTCTGCGACGGCTCCTTCGCGGCCGGCGTCGTCGGCTGACGGTTCCCGGAGCGCTGACGGCTTCCCGGACGGCTGACGGCTCCCAGGTCGGCCGACAGCGTCGTCGGCCGAGGGCGTCGTCGGGCGAGCGGTCCGCCCGAGGCGCCAACCCCCTTCGGGCGCCCTATTGTTCAGCCATGACCGCTGACTCCGGCACCGCCGCCGACCTCACGTCCCCGCAGCCCCAGCAGCCCAGGCCGACCACGACGCCCGTCACCCAGGCCGTGATCCTGGCCGGCGGCCAGGGTTCCCGGCTGCGCCCCTACACGGACGACCGCCCCAAGCCGCTGGTCGAGATCCCGGGGACGGGCACGCCGATCCTCGGCCACCAGCTGGCCTGGCTGGCCGCCGAGGGCGTCACCGACGTCGTGGTGTCCTGCGGGCACCTGGCCGACGTGCTGGAGGAGTGGCTCGACAAGGCCGACCTGCCGCTGCGGGTGCGCACGGTGGTCGAGGCCGAGCCGCTGGGGCGCGGCGGCGGGCTCAAGTACGCGGCGAAGGCGCTGCCGCGCCCGGACGAGCCCTGGTACGCCACCAACGGCGACATCTGGACCCGGTTCAGCCTGCGCGACATGGCCGCCTTCCACCACGAGCGGGACGCCGTCGCGACCCTCGCGCTGGCCCGGCCGCGGATCCCGTGGGGCGCCGTGGAGACCGACCAGTTCGGCAACGTGCTGGACTTCATCGAGGCCCCGCCCTCGCCCTTCCTGATCAACGCCGGCCTGTACGTGTTCAGCCCGGAGTTCGCCGAGCTGCTGCCGGACGTGGGCGACCACGAGCGCACCACCTTCCCCCAACTCGCCCGCAGCAAGCGGCTCGCCGGGTACCAGCTGCCGCAGGGCGTGTACTGGCGGGCGATCGACACCGCGAAGGACCTCACCGAGGCGGCCAAGGAGCTCGCCGCCTACCGCGACAGCTCCCGCTGACGACCGACCGGGCCGTCCCCCGTCCTGAGCCCCGAGGCCCGAAGCCCGAGCCCCGAGGCCCGAGGAACCGCCGAGCAGCAGCACAACGGCCGGGTGCTCCCCCACGGAGCACCCGGCCGTAGCGCGTCCGGCGGCCTCAGGTGGCGGTCGGCGTCCCCGGACGGGAGGACTGCCCACCAGCCTGCCCACCGGCCTGTCCACCACCCTCGCCGCCGGAGAGGCCGGCCAGCGGCCCGCTGCCCAGCACCGGACCGCTGCCCAGCACCCCGCCGAGCAGCCCGGAGCCGTTGCTCGGGCTGGGCTTGGGCGCGTTGCCCGAGCCGCCGGGGGCCGGGGTCCGCTGGGCGGGCGCGGAGCCGGACCCGGCGGACGGGGCGGCGGGCGCCGGGGAGGAGCCGCCGGTCTCGGGCTTGCCGGAGTGCTTGCCGCTGGGCGTCGCCCCGGCCGACTTGGCGGGGGTGGGGGCGGTGGACGGCGTGCCGGCGCTCGGCGTGGGGGTGGCCGGGCGAGGGGCGGCGGGCTGGGTGGACGTGCCCTGGCCGCCGGGCGCGCCGGACGGGCTGCCGGACGGCCAGACCGGGGTGCCGTAGTCGCCGGACGGGCGGCCGGGCTCCTGGTGCGGGCGCCCGCCGGTGCG
Source organism: Kitasatospora sp. NPDC029367 (assembly GCF_055569135.1). Taxonomy (NCBI): domain Bacteria; kingdom Bacillati; phylum Actinomycetota; class Actinomycetes; order Kitasatosporales; family Streptomycetaceae; genus Kitasatospora; species Kitasatospora sp. NPDC029367. The sequence goes on along the minus strand of NZ_JBVHYH010000002.1, from coordinate 49,336 downwards.
GACGGCCGCGCCGAGCATCGAGCCGAGCAGCAGGGTGAGGCCGACCACGACGGTGGTGACGACCGCGCCGCGGCGCAGCACCCGGCGGCGCAGCGCACCGGGGGCGCCGGTGCCGATCCGGCGCCAGGCCTCCAGGTTGAGCCGTCCGTCGAGCGAGGCGAACGGCGCCCCGGCGATCAGCAGCGGGCTCCAGGCCGCGAGGAAGATCAGGTCGGGGGTGTCGTAGACCGGGACGGCCCGCCAGCTGACGGTGAACAGCAGCGCGGCGGAGAGCAGCATGGCCGCCCCGGCGGCGAGCCGCTGCCACAGGCCGAGGACGGTCAGCACGCCGACCACGATCTCGGTGAACGACACCACCAGGCCGGCGCCGACGGGGTGCGCCATCGCGAAGGCGAGCAGCGGCTCGGCGACCTTCCACGGGTGCAGCGAGGAGAGCCAGCGCATCATGGAGCCGCGCTCGCCGCCGTCGAAGTACACCGGGTCGCAGAGCTTGCTGAACCCGGCGTAGACGGAGAGCGAGCCGAGCACCGCGCGCAGCGGCAGCAGCACCAGGCCGAGGTCGACCCGGCGGCCGGGGTACCAGGGCTGCTTGCCGTCGGCCGCCGCGGCGGCGGAGACCTCCGGCAGTTCGCCGCTGGGGGTCCAGCCGTGCGGCTCGCCGACCGGGCCGACGCCCGCGTCGGTGGCGGTGCCGCTGCCCTCGCGCGGCTGGCGGGGGACGGTCCGGGCGCCCGCGTAGGCGGGCAGCACCTGGGTGTCCGCGTCGTCGGGGCCGGCGCCGCCGGGCGTGCCGTTGGTCCGCACCGCTTCCAGCAGCCGGGTGGCCGCGAGGTCGCCGGGGGCCGCCTGGCCGGTCCAGGTGACGGCGGTGACCCGGCCCTTGCGGCGCTGCGCGCTGCCGGCGCCCCCGCCCCCGGCACCGGCCAGCGCCGGGACGGCGGAGGCCGGTACCACGACCTGCGGGGTGACCAGCGGACGGCGGATCAGGCCCTGGTTGGCGTACGGGTCGCCGAACGCGGCGCCGGTGGACAGCAGTCCCGCCGGAGCGTCGATCAGCGGCGCCACCGGGGTGCCGAGCCGGAGTCGGAAGCTCGCCTGGGTGCTGCTGAGGCGCGCGGGGTCCGACGGCACCTTGACGGTGTCGATCCCGGGGCCCGCCTCTATCCCGGTGCTGCCCCCGCCGAACAGGGGGCGCCGCGGTGTTCTGGTGTCCACGTCCACGCCCGTCTAACCGGGTGACGGCCGCTTAGGACACTCTCCCGAGTGGATGTCCGGCGCATACTTGAAGTGATCATGAGAAAAGCGATCGGACCCGGTCGGGCCCGATCGCTTTTCACTCGGATCGCGGAGAATTCAGAAGATCTCCTGCGGACGGGGGTCCGTCCGTGCTTGCCGGAATCAGCGCTTGGCGCGCAGGCGGGCGGCCTCGTACAGCACGATGCCCGCCGCGACACCGGCGTTCAGCGACTCGGTCAGGCCGCTCATCGGGATCCGGACCCGCATGTCGCAGGTCTCGGAGACCAGGCGGGACAGGCCCTTGCCCTCGCTGCCCGCGACGATCACCACGGGGCCGGTCAGCAGCTCCAGGTCGCCCAGCTCGGCCTCGCCGTCGGCGGCCAGGCCGACGACCATCAGGCCGGCCTTCTGGTAGGCCTCCAGGGTCCGGGTCATGTTGGTGGCACGGGCGACGGGCAGCCGGGCGGCGGCACCGGAGGAGGTCTTCCAGGCACCGGCGGTCATCCCGGCCGCACGGCGCTCGGGGATGACCACACCGTGCGCGCCGAAGGCGGCGGCGGAGCGGACCACGGCGCCGAGGTTGCGCGAGTCGGTGACCCCGTCCAGCGCGATGATCAGCGCGTCCTGGCCGGCGTCGGCGGCCTCGCCGAGCAGGTCCTCGGGGTGGGCGTACTCGTACGGCGGGACCTGCAGCACCAGGCCCTGGTGGTTCATCCCGCCGGTCATCTGGTCCAGCTGGGCGCGCGGGGCCTCCATCAGCGGGATGCCGCGCTCGTTGGCGGCCTGGAAGGCGTCGCGCACCCGGTCGTCGGTGTCGATGAACTGCTGGACGTACAGCGCGTTGGCCGGCACGTCGCCCTGGAGCGCCTCGACCACCGAGTTGCGGCCGAAGACCAGCTCGGCGCTGCCCGCGCCGCCGCGGCCGCCCCGGCCGCCGGCACCGGCCCGGCGCATGCCGGCCCGGGCCTTGGCGTCCCGCTCGCGCTTGATCGCGGCGTTGGCGGCCCGCTGCTTGGGGTGGCCCTTGCGCGCCTCAGCGGGCGGGGTCGGGCCCTTGCCCTCCAGTGCCCTCCGGCTGTGCCCGCCGGTACCGACAGACGCACCCTTCTTCGATCCGGGGTTGCGGCGGTTCCTGCGCTGGCTGTTGCCGGCCATGGCTGTACTTCCTGTCTGTCCGGCATGCCCGGCCGCTCCGCTCGGTGCGGCGGCGGTCGACGGCATGCGCTACGTCATGCGGGAGGGCCGCACCGGTCCGGTACGGCCCACCCATCACCCCGATCGTCAGATGGGGTTACTGGTTGTTGATCGTCCAGCGCGGGCCGGACGGGGTGTCCTCGATCACCAGCCCGGCCAGGCCGAGCTGGTCGCGGATGGCGTCCGCGGTGGCGAAGTCCTTGCGCTGGCGCGCCGCCTGCCGCTGGTCCAGGACCAGCCGGACCAGCGAGTCGACCACGCCGTGGAGGTCCTCGCCGCGCTCCGCCCCGGCCCACTGCGGGTCGAGCGGATCGAGACCCAGTACACCGAGCATCGCACGGACCTCGGCCAGTCGCGCCACCACGCTCTCCTTGTCGTCCGCGTTCAGGGCGCTGTTGCCCTGGCGGACGGCGGTGTGCACGACGGCCAGCGCCTGCGGGACGCCGAAGTCGTCGTCCATCGCCTCGGCGAAGGCCGAGGGCACCTCGGGCGCCGCGTCGACCTTGCCGCAGCGCTCGACGGCCCGCTGGATGAAGCCCTCGATCCGGCCGAAGCCGGCCTCGGCCTCGCGCAGCGCGTCCTCGCTGTACTCGATCATCGAGCGGTAGTGCGCGGCGCCCAGGTAGTAGCGGAGCACGATCGGCCGCCACGCCCGGACCATCTCGGAGACCAGCACCGAGTTGCCGAGCGACTTGCTCATCTTCTCGCCGGCCATGGTGACCCAGGCGTTGTGCACCCAGAAGGCCGCGAAGTCGTCGCCGTAGGCCTTGGACTGGGCGATCTCGTTCTCGTGGTGCGGGAAGATCAGGTCCAGCCCGCCGCCGTGGATGTCGAAGGCCGGGCCCAGGTACTTGTGCGCCATCGCCGAGCACTCCAGGTGCCAGCCGGGACGGCCACGGCCCCACGGGGTCTCCCAGCTCGGCTCGCCCGGCTTGGCGGCCTTCCACATCGCGAAGTCGCGCTGGTCGCGCTTGCCGGTCTCGCCCTCGCCCTCGGGCTGGCGCAGGTCGGCGAGCTTCTGGTTGGAGAGCGCGAGGTAGTCGGGGTACGACTTCACGTCGAAGTAGACGTTGCCGTCGACCGCGTAGGCGTGGCCCTTCTCGATGAGCCCCTGCATCATCTCGATCATCTCGGGCACGTGCCCGGTGGCCCGCGGCTCGACGGTCGGCGGCAGGCAGCCGAGCGCGCTGTAACCGTCGTTGAAGGCGCGCTCGTTCTCGTAGCCGATCTGCCACCACGGCGTGCCGAGCTCGCGCTCCTTGGCGATGATCTTGTCGTCGATGTCGGTGACGTTGCGGACGAAGGTCACCTGGTAGCCGCGGTAGGCGAACCACCGCTGCATGATGTCGAAGTTGAGGCCGGACCGGATGTGCCCGATGTGTGGCGCCGACTGGACGGTAGCGCCGCACAGGTAGATCGAGACACAACCCGGTACAAGCGGGACGAAGTCGCGTACCTGGCGGGTGCTGGTGTCGTACAGACGAATGCTCACAGCGTCAAGCGTAGTGGGCGGCGGGGGGTGCCCCGCGACATTAACCGGGAACGGACCGGGCATTCCCCGGGGAACGGCGGGGCCGCCCCGGGGAATCGCGGCCCGTCCGGCCGGTCAGATGTTGCCGACCACCTTGCGCGGGGTGAGCCGGACGACCACCCGGACGTCGTCCGGACCGTCGAACCCGTACTCCTGCTCACCGCGGTACTTGAAGCCCAGCTCGTTGATCAGCTCCCGGCCGCCCTCGGTGGTCAGCGTCACCGAACCGCGGGCCTCCAGGTACTCGTACGGGCTCTCCGGCGGGTTGATCAGGATCGAGGCCCGCGGGTCCTTCACCAGGTTGAGGTGCTTGCGGCGGCCCTCCACCGTGGAGAACAGGATGTCGTCGCCGTCCCGCTTGACCCAGACCACCGAGGACTGGGGGCTGCCGTCCGGCTGGATCGTGGAGACCACGGCGAAGCTCTTGCCGTCGATCAACGCCTTGGCACGGTCGGAGAGTTGGGAAGTCATCGGGAACCTCTTCTCGTCGGCGACGGTACGGCCCGAGGGCGAGCTCCGCACGGGCCCGGACCGAACCCTACCGATCCGGGCCCCTGCGACATCCGGTGAACACCCGTCAACAGCCGGCTGTTTCCGACCGGGCGACCGGCCGGCAACCGGCGAACGGCTCAACGCCGTTCGTACACCAGGGCGGTGGCGATCGCGGCCAGCCCCTCGGCCCGGCCGGTCAGGCCCAGGCCGTCGGTGGTGGTGCCGGAGACCGAGACCGGCGCACCGGCCGCCTCGGACAGCGCGGCCTGCGCCTCGGCCCGCCGCTTGCCGATCTTCGGCCGGACCCCGATCACCTGGACCGCGATGTTGCCGATCTCGAAGCCGGCCTCGCGCACCAGCCGGGCCGCCTCGCCGAGCAGCTTCACCCCGGAGGCGCCGGACCACTCCGGGCGGTCGGTGCCGAAGTGGGCGCCCAGGTCGCCGATCCCGGCGGCCGAGAACAGCGCGTCGCAGGAGGCGTGCGCGGCCACGTCGGCGTCCGAGTGCCCCGCCAGCCCGTCCCCGGCGTCCGGCCACTCCAGTCCGGCGACCCACAGCGGGCGGCCGGCCTCGAAGGCGTGCACGTCGGTGCCGATCCCCACCCGGGGGATCAGGGGCTCAGTAGTCATCGGCGGCCCTCCGGCGGGCGAGTACGGCCTCGGCGAGCACGAGGTCCAACGGACGGGTGACCTTGAACGCCTCTTCGTGGCCGGGCACCACGACGACCGTGCCGCCGTAGCGCTCCACCAGTCCGGCGTCGTCGGTGACGGGCACGGCGTCGGCGCCGCCGGCGGCCTCCTCGGCCAGCGCCTTGGCGTGCACCTCGACCAGGGCGGCCCGGTCGAAGCCCTGCGGGGTCTGCACCGCGCGCAGGGTGGCCCGCTCGGGCGTGTCGAGCACCGGCTCGGGGCGGCCCGGGTTCGGCTCCACCCGCTTCACGGTGTCGGCCAGCGGCACCGCGGGCACCACCGCCGGAGCCCCGGCCCGGACGGCGGCCGCGACGGCGTCCACCACCTCGACCGGGACGAGCGGACGGGCCGCGTCGTGCACCAGCACGATCTTGACGTCCTCGGGGATCGCCGCCAGGCCGAGCCGGACCGACTCCTGGCGGGTCGCGCCGCCGGCCACCACCCGGAAGTCCTTGCCGGCCAGCCCGTGGCCGTCCAGCAGGGCGACCACCTCGGCCACCCCGTCGGCGGGCGCGGCGACCACGACCAGGCCGACCGCCCGGCTGCGGGCGAGGGCCCGTACGGCGTGCACCAGGAGCGGCACTCCGCCCAGCTCCCGCAGGGCCTTCGGGGCCCCTGGCCCCAGCCGTTCACCGCGTCCGGCGGCGGGCACCACTGCTGCTGCGACTGCTGCTGACGCGTTCAGGTTTCACTCCTTCGGCGAAGTGGGTATGGCCTTGGCGTGCCCGGCGGGCGCGGGGGCCCCTTCCGAAGAACGACTGGTCCACTGCCCGCCGCACAACTGCGCAGAAACGGTCTTGCAGGCCTGGACCGGCTCGGGTGGGGGGGCGTCGTCCGGACACGCCTCAGCGCCCGGACTGCCACTGCACCACCCCCGGACGGTTCGTCCTGGGAGCGGCACGCCGGCACCGGGCGCTGTGGGCGATGGGCGGAAGCCCGACCGCACTACGAGGCGAGGACCTCGTCGAGCAGCGTCTCCGCCTTGTCCTCGTTGGTGTTCTCCGCCAGCGCGAGCTCGCTGACGAGGATCTGGCGCGCCTTCGCGAGCATCCGCTTCTCGCCGGCCGAGAGGCCGCGCTCGCGCTCGCGACGCCAGAGGTCGCGCACGACCTCGGCGACCTTGATAACGTCGCCCGAGGCGAGCTTCTCCAGGTTCGCCTTGTAGCGACGGGACCAGTTGGTCGGCTCTTCGGTGTACGGTGCGCGGAGCACCTCGAAGACCCGGTCCAGACCCTCCTGGCCGACCACATCGCGCACGCCGACGAACTCCGCGTTCTCGGCGGGCACGCGGAGCGTCAGGTCTCCCTGCTGCACCTTGAGCACCAGGTAGGTCTTGTCCACACCTTTGATCTGGCGAATTTCGATGGCCTCGATCAGCGCGGCCCCGTGATGGGGGTAGACCACCGTGTCGCCAACCTTGAACGTCATGTGACAGGACCCCTTCCGTGGCTTTCCAGAATAACACGCCTTGCGGCCCACCCGAAGGGCGTTTTCGCAGGTCAGGGCCGGTACCGGGGCTTGACAAGGACCCCCGTGACGTGCTGCGACCGATGTTCGAGAGGGGCTTCCCGCAGGTCGGAGGCGGTTCCGAGGTCCGGCGAAACCCTTGCGCAACACCCCCGCAAGCATGATTGGATCTTGAGCTTTCGCCCTGTTGCGGGCCGTGACCCGATCGTTATTCGATCTTGGTCGAAGCTTGTCCTGCTGGTGACCGGTCCATGCCACGAGTACGGCCGGACGGCCCCCGTGGGGCCCCGGGAGTGCGACACGGGGACCACCCCGTGAGGAGCGCATAAGTGAGGTCGATAATCTGAGACCTGACCTGTCGACACGTGACCTAGGAGTAGCCGCCGCATGAGCCGCAGCCTTCGACGCGGCAGCATCGCCGCCATCGCCGCCCTCGCCATCGCCTCGCTGTCCTCCTGCGCAGCCAGCAACACGCCGGACACCCTGCAGATCAAGCCGGACAACGCGGCGGCGACCCTTGGGACGAACCTTCGACTGAACAACATCGTGATCGTCACCGGGGTCGGCACCTCGGGTGACTACACCGGCCCCGCCAACGTGGTCGTGAACATCTCCAACACGGCGACCACCCCGGCCGAGCTGCAGTCGATCACCGTCGGCAACGCTTCCGCCACCTTCGCGGACGCCGCGGGTGCCCCGCAGTCCAGCATCGTCATCCCGGCCGGCAGCTCGGTGGCGATCGGCGGCCAGGGCAACCCGTCCGCCTCGCTGAGCGCGGCGGCCGTCCACATCGGCGGCTTCGCCAACACCACCTTCGCCTTCAAGGACGGCCAGAAGGTCGACGCCCAGGCCGGCGTCAGCCCGGACTCGGACAAGGGCCTCTACAAGGGCTTCGGTCCGACCCCGGCGGCCGTGCCCGCCAAGACCGGCTCCCCCGCCGCGACCGCCCCGGCCGCGACCACCCCGGCCACCCCCGCCGCGGGTGCCAGCACGCCGGCCACCGGCGCCAGCGCCCCGGCCGCCCCGGCCACCGGCGCCACCACGCCGGCCACCCCGGTCGCCGGCAGCACCGCGCCGGCCGCCCACTGACGCGACGCGCTCCTGACCGGGCGCACCCCTGACGCAGTGCGCGAGAGCCTCCCGCCGGCCCTACCGGGGCCCGCGGGAGGCTTTCGTACGTCCCGGTGGCAGCGCGGGAACGCGGAAGGCCCTCACCGGCGACCGCCGGTGAGGGCCTTCCGCTTCAGCGTCCTCGCGGGCCCGCGGTTTACGGCTCGAACTTGTAGCCCAGGCCGCGGACCGTGACCAGGTAGCGCGGCGCGCCCGGGTCGGGCTCGATCTTCGCCCGCAGGCGCTTCACGTGGACGTCCAGGGTCTTGGTGTCGCCGACGTAGTCCGCGCCCCACACCCGGTCGATCAGCTGCATGCGGGTGAGCACCCGGCCCGCGTTGCGCAGCAGCATCTCCAGCAGGTCGAACTCCTTGAGCGGCAGGTCGACCTTGGCGCCGTCCACCGTCACCACGTGCCGGTCGACGTCCATCCGGACCGGGCCCGCCTCCAGGGCGCCCGGGCCGCCGCCGTTGTCGCCCGCGCCGCCGTCCTCGCCGCGGCGGCGCAGCACCGCGCGGATCCGGGCGACCAGCTCCCGGGTGGAGTACGGCTTGGTCACGTAGTCGTCAGCGCCTATCTCCAGCCCGACGACCTTGTCGATCTCGCTGTCCTTGGCGGTCACCATGATCACCGGCACGTTGGAGCGCACCCGGAGCTGGCGGCAGACCTCGGTGCCCGGCAGGCCCGGGAGCATCAGGTCGAGCAGGACGAGGTCGGCACCGTTGCGTTCGAACTGCTCCAGGGCGTCGGGGCCGGTCGCGGCGACGGCCACCTCGAAGCCCTCCTTGCGGAGCATGTACGAGAGGGCGTCGCTGAACGACTCCTCGTCCTCGACCACCAGTACTCGGGTCACGATCAGGCCTCCGGGGCAAGCTGGGTTGTCTTTGACAGGGGTTGTTCCCGCTCCCCGGCGGGGAGCGAACGGGCCGCACGGTGGGTGCGGTCCGCGGTGCGGGTCCGGGGTGCCGTGGCGGGCCCGGCGGTGTCGGCACCGGGCTCGTCGCGGCGGGCGCTGCGGGGTTCGTCATGGTCCGGCCCGGCGTCGGCGGCGTCGAGGTCGTCGCCGAGGTCGTCGCCGAAGTCCTCGTCCAGGTCCTCGTCCAGGTCCTCGTCGGAGGCGTCCTCGGGGGCCTGGCCGGCGGGCAGGCGGATGGTGAAGGTCGAACCCTGGCCCTCGACGCTCCACACCGAGACGGTGCCGCCGTGCGAGGCGGCGACGTGCTTGACGATGGACAGGCCGAGGCCGGTGCCGCCGGTCTGCCGGGAGCGGGCCGGGTCGACCCGGTAGAAGCGTTCGAAGACCCGCTCGCGGTCCTTCTCGGAGATGCCGATGCCCTGGTCGGTGACCGAGATCTCGATCAGCTCGCCGTCCGCCTCGCCGAGCGCGGCGGCGCTGGAGATCCGGCGGGTGGCGATGGCCACCCGGGTGCGGGGCGGGCTGTAGTTGACGGCGTTCTCGACCAGGTTGCCGAGCGCCGCGGCGAGCTGGCCGCGGTTGCCGTGCAGGTAGAGCCCGGCGATCCCGCCGGCCGCGATCAGGATCTGCTTGGCGGCGGCCTGCTGGCGGCAGCGGTCGATCGCCTCGGCGATCAGCTCGTCCACCGCGACCGGCTCCGGATCGACCATCAGCCGGTCGTCCTGGACCCGGGAGAGGTCGATGATCTCCTGCACCAGGCTGGCCAGCCGGGTCGCCTCGACCTGCATCCGGCCGGCGAAGCGCTGCACCGCCTCCGGGTCGTCGGACGCGTCGGCGACCGCCTCGGAGAGCAGCGACAGCGCGCCGACCGGGGTCTTGAGCTCATGGCTGACGTTGGCCACGAAGTCCCGGCGGACGGCCTCCACCCGGCGGCGCTCGGTCTGGTCCTCGACCAGCACCAGCACCAGCCGGGAGCCCAGCGGGGCGACCCGGACGGAGACCGCGAGCGGCTCGGCCGCGCGGGCCGCGCCGGGGCGGGGCACCTCCAGCTCCACCTGCCGGATCTCGCCGTCCCGGCGGGTGGCGCGGGCCAGCGCGAGCATCTGGTCCACGGCGACCGCGCCGCCGCGCACCAGACCCATCGCGTACGCGGCCGAGCTGGCCTTGACCACCTCGTCGCCCTCGCCCAGCACGATCGCGCAGGAGCGGAGCACCGAGAGCACGGTGTCGACCCCCGGCGGCAGGGGGGGTTCCGGGGTGCCGGTGCCCAGCGCCTGGTACCGGCCGTACTGCTTGCCGCTGGTGTATTTACCCTTGGCCTGCTCGCGCTCGCTCCAGCGGAAGGCGATGGAGGCGGTGAGGCCGACACCGAGCCCGGCTATGGCGCAGGCAGCGGCAGCGGCCACGTTCACGTCCATGTGGCCAGCGTAAGCGCACGACCTGGCCACTCCCCAAGGGCTGGATCAAGGCATCGACCACGCGTTGCCGAGAATTCACCTCCACGTAGCTGCCGATTCACCGCACCGGCCGTGCGCCGTCGCCCGAACGGCACAGAGTTGGCCACGCAGCCCGTGTGGGAGAGATCGGTGTGCCGAACATCGGCCACGGTCTCGGGTGTGCGCGTACCATTCGCGCCACCAGCAGCGGTCACCCGGACACCGGAACGATGGTCGGACGGGCTGACCGGTCGGCACCGCCACCGACACAGCTACTGAGGAGAGAACATGCGCGACGCGTACCACGAGGAACTCGATGCGATCGGCGACAGCCTGGTCGAGATGGCCCGGCTGGTCGGGTCGGCCCTGGGCCGGGCCACCACCGCTCTCCTGGACGCGGACCTGGCGCTGGCGGAGAACGTGATCGCCGCCGACGAGAAGATCAACGAGCTCCACCACGAGCTCGAGAACCGCGCCATCGACCTGCTCGCCCGGCAGCAGCCGGTCGCCACCGACCTGCGGATCGTGGTCACCTCGCTGCGGATGAGCGCCGACCTGGAGCGCTGCGGGGACCTCGCCCGGCACGTCGCCAAGGTCGCGCGGATGCGCTACCCGGACTCGGCGGTGCCCGCCGACCTGCACTCCACCGTCCTGGAGATGGGCCAGCTCGCCCAGCGCCTGGTCGCCAAGGCGGGCCTGGTGATCGCCACCAAGGACGTCGACAAGGCCCTGGAGATGGAGCAGGACGACGACCGGATCGACGCCCTGCACCGCGAGCTGCTGTCGCACCTGATCGACGAGCGCTGGCACCACGGCATCGAGACCGCCGTCGACATCACCCTGGTCGGCCGCTACTACGAGCGCTTCGCGGACCACGCGGTGTCCGTCGCCAAGCGCGTCGTGTACCTGGTGACCGGCGAGCACGTGGCCGAGTTCGTGGCCGCCACCGAGGCGGCCGGGGCTGCCGGGGCGGAGTGACAGCCGCTCAGCTCCAGGGGTGAGTAAACCTGCCGCGAGGGTGGTGCGGGCGCACGGATTTCCGGACGCCCCACCACTGCGCGCCTGTTGACGCTCCCTCCGAACGGCCGCTTCACTCGACGGTGGGGGCACCGGAGTGTTCCCGTCACTAGGAGGGACGAGCTCGATGAAGGCCAACCCGACCCGACCGGCACCCGCCCACCACACCGTCGAGCCGCCCGCCCCGAAGCTGCTGCCCGTCCTCGCGGCCGGTTGCGGCTGCGGCCCCGGCTGCGGCTGCGGCTGCCAGTCCGGCGCGCCCTGCCAGTGCGGCGGCGCCGACGGCGGCTGCTGCGGCGGCGGCGGCCACTGAGGCACGACTGCTGAGGCACGACTGCTGAAACGGCTGCCGAGGCGTCCCGGGGTGCGCGGTCGTGCACCCCGGGACGCCTGGAAGCGTCGGAGCCGGACGTCAGAACTGGACGTCGGTGCAGGAGTAGAAGGCGTTCCCGGTGTCCGCGATCGTCCAGACCGCGACGACCACCTGGTGCCCGGTGCGCCCGCTCGGAACGGTCGCGGTGTGGCTGAGCGTGCCCGGCACCTGCCGCCCGCCGTAGGGGACGGTCAGGAAGGGCGTCAGCTCGAGGTCGGCCCGGGTGACCGGCCGGCTCGCGTCGTAGCCCGGTTTGGTCAGGTAGTACCGGAAGTCGGTGGTGGCGTGCCGGGCGGTGAACTTCCAGGTGAAGGTGAGCTGCTGGCCCGCGGACACCGGCGTGGTCGGCCAGGCGCCGCCGTGCGGGTCGTCCAGCTCGGCGAAGCGGGAGTTGCCGCCGGCGCAGATGGTGCCGTCGGAGGGTCCGCCGGCCGGGAAGCCCTTCGGCCCCTCGACGCTCTGCGGCTCCCACTGGATGTCGCCGCAGTCCCACGGGACGGCGTTCGCGCTCTCGTCGCAGAGCGCGGCGCGGCTGGGCGGCGTGGTGATGAAGCCGTGCGACTGGGCCGGGAGGGCCAGCGTGAGCGGGATCGCGAGCGCGGCGACGGCCGCCCCGACCAGATGACGTGTGCGCATGGTGCTCCTCCGTGGGGGTGGATGGAGAGTGCGCCGGGGCGCAGACGCGCGCGTTGGGAGTGCGGCGGCCGGGACCTGGGGGAATCCCTGGCATGCCTGCGCCAGCCCGGTGCCCTCACGGTAGGAGTCGGCGCCACCGCCCGTCAATGGTCTGAACCATTTTCGAACCTGCCCCAACTCCCGCCCCACACCGGCCGGTTGAACGAAACGGGCCCCGCTCCCGGCGAACCGGGAGCGGGGCCTCGTCGACAGGCGGGTTACTTCTTGCCCTGGTTCTTGACCGCCTCGATGGCGGCCGCGGCGGCGTCGGCGTCGAGGTAGCGGCCGCCCTTGGCGACCGGCTTGAAGTCGGCGTCCAGCTCGTAGACCAGCGGGATGCCGGTCGGGATGTTGAGGCCGGCGATGTCGGCGTCGGAGATGCCGTCGAGGTGCTTGACCAGCGCGCGCAGGCTGTTGCCGTGGGCGGTGACCAGGACGGTCTTGCCGGCGGCCAGGTCCGGGACGATGGCGTCGTACCAGTACGGGAGCATCCGCTCGACGACGTCCTTGAGGCACTCGGTGCGCGGGCGCAGCTCGCTGGGGATGTCGGCGTAACGGGCGTCGCCGGCCTGCGAGTACTCGGCGTCGTCGGCGAGCACCGGCGGCGGGGTGTCGTAGGAGCGGCGCCACAGCTGGAACTGCTCCTCGCCGAACTCGGCCAGGGTCTGGGCCTTGTCCTTGCCCTGGAGCGCACCGTAGTGGCGCTCGTTCAGGCGCCAGCTGCGGTTGACCGGGATCCAGTGGCGGTCGGCCTTGTCCAGGGCGATCTGCGAGGTGCGGATGGCGCGGCGCAGCAGCGAGGTGTGCACCACGTCGGGGAACAGGCCCTCGGCGGCCAGGAGCTCGCCACCGCGAGCGGCCTCCTTCTCGCCCTTCTCGTTGAGGTCGACGTCGACCCAACCGGTGAAGAGGTTCTTCTGGTTCCACTGGCTCTCGCCGTGACGGAGCAGGATGAGTCGGTACGTCGTGTCAGCCATGGCCCCCAGCTTAGTGGAGCCCGAAAAACCCCTGGTGGGGACCTTGGGCGCGTGGGTAATGTGTGCCGCTGCTATCTGCCGCTTACCTGCGTCGGCCGGCCGGGCCTGCCCGCGCCGCTCAGCGGACGCCCGCCCTCGGGAGCCCCCACATGCTCGTCGCCCTGGCCGCCAATCCCCGGATCCGAAGACTGGTTCGCGAGACGGTGGGCGGGTTGCCGCGGCAGTTCTGGTGGCTCTGGGTGAGCACGCTGGTGAACCGGCTCGGTGCGTTCGTGGTGACGTTCCTCGCTCTCTACCTGACCGCCGAACGGGGGTACTCGGCCTCCTACGCGGGCCTGGTGGCCTCCTTGTTCGGCGCCGGTTCGGCGATCTCGGCGATCGGCGCGGGCGTGCTCACCGACCGGATCGGGCGCCGCCCCACCCTGGTCGCCGCCCAGCTCGGCACCGCGGCCTCCACCGCCGTGCTCGGCTTCATGGACGGCCAGGTGGCGATCGCCGTGGTGGCCTTCGTGGTCGGCCTGTGCAACAACGCCACCCGGCCGCCCACCTCGGCGATCATCGCCGACCTCGTCCCGGCCGAGGACCGGGTCCGGGCGTACTCGCTGAACTACTGGGCGATCAACATCGGCTTCGGCCTGTCCTCCGCCGCGGCCGGCCTGATCGCCACCCACGGCTACCTCACGCTCTTCCTGCTGGACGCCCTGACCACGCTGGTCTGCGCCGTGGTGATCTTCATACGGATCCCGGAGACCAGGCCGCAGGCCGTACCCGGCAAGGCCGGGGACCCCGCCGAGCCGGGGGTCAGCCTGCTCACCGTGCTCCGGGACGCCCCCTTCATGGCGCTGGTCGGGCTGACCCTGCTGGTCGCCCTGGTCTTCCAGCAGGGCAGCACCACGCTGGCCGTGGACATGGGCGCCTCCGGCATCTCGTCCACCCAGTACGGGCTGGTCGTCGGCCTGAACGGGCTGCTGATCGTGGTCCTGCAGATCCCGCTGACCCGGTGGATGGAGGGCCGCTCACGGACCGGGATGCTGATCGCCAGCTGCCTGCTCACCGGCTGGGGCTTCGGGGTGGCCGCGCTGGCCGGCTCCTCGGCCTGGCTGTTCGCGCTCTCGGTGGTGGTCTGGACGGTCGGCGAGATCCTGCACACCCCGGTGATGATGGGCCTGGTCGCCGAGCTGGCGCCGACCCACGGGCGCGGCCGCTACCAGGGCGTCTACGGGCTGTCCTGGTCGCTCGCCTCGCTCCTCGGCCCGGCGGGCGGCGGGCTGCTGCTGCAGTACGCCGGGCCGGCGGTGCTGTGGACGGTCTGCGGGGCGATCGGGACGGTCGCCGCGCTCGGGTACGTGGCGCTGGCCCGCCGGACCGGTGCGGCGGGGCGCCGACGCACCGAGGCCGCGATCGAGGTGGCGGCGCCCGCCGCGGAGCCAGCGAAGGCCCCGGCCGGCGCCTGAGCGCCCGCCGGGCCGGTCGGGTGAATCGGTTCAGTCGGCGGCCGGCGCGGCCAGGTGGGCGAAGGCGGCCAGGTTGCGGGTGGACTCCCCGCGCTTGGTGCGCCACTCCCACTCGCGCCGGATCGCCGAGGCGAAGCCCAGCTCCAGCAGGGTGTTGAAGGGCTCGTCCGCGTTCTCCAGCACCGTCCCGAGCAGCCGGTCGACGGTGTCCGGGGTGAGCGCCTCCAGCGGCAGCCGGCCGGCCAGGTAGACGTCGCCGAGCGCGTCCACCGCGTACGCGACGCCGTAGAGCCGGGTGTTGCGCTCCAGCAGCCAGCGGTAGACGGCCTCGTGGTTCTCGTCCGGGCGGCGGATCACGAAGGCGTTCACCGACAGGGTGTGGTCGCCGACCCGCAGCGCGCAGGCGGTGTTCAGCTTGCGGGTGCCCGGGAGGGTCGCCACCAGGGTGTACGGGTCGGCGGCGGCCGGCTCCCAGGCCACCCCGGCGTCGTCCAGGGCGGTGCGCAGGAGGGTGAGGGCCTCGTCCTTGGTGCGGATTGCCATGGGGGTGACGTTACTCGGCGGTACCGGTGGGGCGCAGCCCTACCCGAGCCGGCGCCGGGCCACCGCCAGCCGGCCGGCCGGGCGGGCCAGACTGCCGGCGTAGACCTCGGCGGTGGTGGCCGCGGCGGTGTCCCAGCCGAACGCGGCCGCGTGCCGGGCGGCCGCCGCCCCGCGCCGGGCGACCAGCGCCGGGTCGGTGACGTACGGCTCCAGCGCGCGTGCCCAGGCCAGCGGGTCGTGGCCCTGCACCAGGCTGCCGGACTCGCCGTCCCGCACCGCGACCGGCAGGCCGCCGACCGCGGCCGCCACCACGGGGGTGCCGCAGGCCTGGGCCTCCAGCGCGACCAGGCCGAAGGACTCGCTGTACGAGGGCATCACCAGGGCCGTCGCCGCGCGGTACCAGTCCGCCAGCCGGTCCTGGCCGACCGGCGGGTGGAACCGCACCACGTCGCCGATGCCGAGCTGGGCGGCGAGCTTGTGCAGGCTCTCCGGCCGGGCCAGCCCGGTGCCGGACGGCCCGCCGACCACCGGCACCACCAGGCGCTCGCGCAGCCCCGGACGGGCCTCCAGCAGCGCGGCGACCGCCCGCAGCAGCACGTCCGGCGCCTTCAACGGCTGGATCCGCCCGGCGAACAGCAGCACCGCCGCGTCCTGCGGCAGGCCCAGCCTCGCCCGGGCCTCGGCCCCGGCGCGCGGGCCGCCGGGGCGGAAGACGTCCAGGTTGACCCCGGGGTGGACGACGGCCAGCTGGTCCGGCCGGGCGGCGTAGTGCAGCGCCAGCTCGGCGGCCTCCTCGGTGGTGTTGGCGATCAGCCGGTCGGCCGCCTCGACCACCTGGGTCTCGCCGATCACCCGGGCCGGGGGCTCGGGCGTGTCGCCCTCGGCCAGCGCGGCGTTCTTGACCTTCGCCATGGTGTGCATGGTGTGCACCAGCGGCACCCCCCAGCGCTGGGCGGCGAGCCAGCCGACCTGCCCGGAGAGCCAGTAGTGCGAGTGCACCAGGTCGTAGTGGCCGGGGCGGTGGCCCGCCTCGGTGCGCAGCACGCCGTGGGTGAAGGCGCACAGCTGGGCCGGCAGGTCCTCCTTGATCAGGCCCTCGTACGGGCCGGCGGTGACGTGCCGGACCAGCACACCGGGGGCCAGCTCGACCGTCGGCGCGTCGTCCGAGCAGATCGCCCGGGTGAACACCTCGACCTCGATGTTCAGCTCGGCCAGGCGCTTGGCCAGCTCGACGATGTAGACGTTCATCCCGCCGGCGTCGCCGGTGCCGGGCTGGTGCAGCGGCGAGGTGTGCACGCTGAGCATGGCTATCCGGCGCGGGCGGCGACGGCCCGGGACGAGCGACTGGAGCCGGCCGCGCGCGGGCGTCGCGGACTGGGCACGGCGTACCGAACGGACGGGGTGCTGGATCACCTGGCTACTGCCTCCTCGTGTGCGGCCCGTCTCGGCGGTCCGCGTGAACGGGCCCGCCGCATGTCCGGTGTGCGCTGCCCCGTCCGGGCACACATCACCACCAGTGTGCCAACCACTCGGCGGCCGCCCGGCATTCCCGGTCCCGGCGACCGGTCCGCCGGAGCGGCATCCGCCCAGCTCAGGCCGGGGACGCCCGGCCCCGCGACCGCCGACTACCCTTCTGGGCATGGCTGCCTCCTTCGATCCCGCGACCGCCGCGCCCGCCCGCGGCCGGACCGGACGGCCGGTCGGGACGGTCACCCGGGGCACCACCAACACCAACCGGCTGCGCCGGATGGACCGCTGGATCGCCCACACCCTGGGCCGGGCGCTGCGCGCCGCCGAGCGGCCCCCGGTGGCGGTGGACCTTGGCTACGGCGCGGCGCCGTGGACGGCCGTGGAGCTGGCCGGACGGCTGCGCACGGTGCGGCCGGACGTCCGGGTGGTCGGGATCGAGATCGAGCCGGAACGGGTCGCGGCCGCGCTGCCGTACGCCGAGCCGCCGCTGCTCACCTTCCGGCGCGGCGGCTTCGAGGTGCCGCTGGACGGCGGCCGGCCGGCCCAGCTGATCCGGGCGGCCAACGTGCTGCGGCAGTACGACGAGTCGGCGGTGGCCGGGGTGTGGGAGCGGCTGTGCGCCCGGCTGGCCCCGGACGGGCTGCTGGTCGAGGGCACCTGCGACGAGATCGGGCGGCGGCACGTCTGGGTCGCGCTGGGGCCGGAGGGGCCCCGGACGGTGACCTTCGCGGCCCGGCTGGGCGGCCTGGGCCGGCCCTCCGACCTGGCCGAGCGGCTGCCGAAGGCGCTGATCCACCACAACGTGCCGGGGCGGCCGGTGCACGCCTTCCTGACCGACTTCGACCGGGCCTGGTCGGCGGCCGCGCCGTACGGGGCGTTCGGGGCTCGGCAGCGCTGGGTGGCGGCCTGCACGGCGCTCGCGGGCAGCTGGCCGCTGGTGGACGCGCGCGGGCGGTGGCGGCAGGGCGAGGTCACGCTGCCCTGGACGGCGCTCGCCCCGTAGCGGGCGACCGGGCCCGGGCCGGAGCGACCGGGCGCCGTCCGGTCGGACGGGCGGCGCGCGCCTCCGCTGCGGCTTTCACTCGAACGAGTTATCGAATATCTCTGGCGTGTTGACGCCTCGTCACGCCACGATGGAGACCGCCGGGCGGCGACACCACACGCCGCCCGGCGTGCACCGGCGTGCACCGCGCCCGTCAGCCACCCGGCCCGAGCAGCTCCTCCCGGGCTCGTTCGAACACCTCGTACATCTCCGCCCCGAACAGCACGAACCGCACCTCCGCCAGCTCCGCGCCCGCGAGCACGTCACCGCCGCCCAGCACCTCGGCGACGGTGCCGAGCGCGATCCGGGCCGCGTCCGCCGGCGGCCAGCCGAAGATCCCCGCCGACACGGCCGGGAAGGCCACCGTGCGCGCGCCCAACCCGGCCGCCGTGCGCAGCGACTCGCGATAGCAGGAGGCCAGCAGCCCAGCCCGCTCCTCGTACTCCTCCGCCAGGTACACCGGCCCGACGGTGTGCACCACCCAGCGGGCCGGCAGCCGCCCGGCCGTGGTCGCCACCGCCTGCCCGGTGGGCAGCCCCTTGCCCCAGTGCGAGGCCCTCAGCCGGCGGCACTCCTCCAGGATCTGCGGCCCGCCCCTGCGGTGGATCGCGCCGTCCACCCCGCCGCCGCCCAGCAGCGAGGAGTTGGCGGCGTTCACCACCGCGTCCACCTCCTGTGCCGTGATGTCACCCTCGACCAGGGTGATCCGCGTCACCACCACCTACCCCCTTCCCCGGACCGGTCCGGCAGCCGTCGGGCCGGGATCCGAGCCGTCGTCCGAATCCGATCACCACACCGCCACCGGCGTGGCAATAACCACAACGGCGCCGGTCGGCCAGAGAAATCCCCGGAGATCACGTTATGGTCGCGAGAAGTTCCCCGACGCACGGTGCCAGGCGGGCACTGCGGACGGACGCCGGCCGTTACGCAGTCGGGGAAAGGGAGGAACCACCGATGCCCGCAACGGGAGACGGGCGGGCACCTGGTGCCGCGGACCTGCCGGGCGCCCACGACGGCGCCCCCGTCGGCCATGCCCGTACCCGCCCGGCCACCACCGGTCCGACCACGGCCGCTCCCCCGATACCCCACCCCCGCTCGCAGCCGGCCCGGACCGCGCACGGCACCCGCCGCCCCGCCCACCCCACCGGGGCCGGCCACGCCCCCGCGCCCGGGGACGGACCCGCCGACGGCGCCGCCGCGCCCCTGCGGCTCCTGGTCATCGAGGACGACGCCTCGGACGCCCAGCTGATCAAGGCGGCGGTCGCCGACAGCGGCACCTCCATCGAGATCCACTGGGCCCGCGGCCTCGAACAGGCCACCCAGCTGCTCGCCCAGTCCTCCCCCGCGAGCCGGCGCGGACGCTCCCGCGGCGGCGGCTTCGGCTGCGTCCTGCTCGACCTGGCCTCCCCCGCCGACCTGTCGCACCCGTCCGACCCCTCGGACGGCCTCGAAGTCCTGCACGAACTGCTGCGCCGCGCCCCGCACATCCCCGTCGTGGTGCTCACCGACGCCGCCGGGGCCGAACTCGGCGCCGCCGCCGTCGCCGCGGGCGCCCAGGACTTCCTGATCAAGCACGAGACCGACGGCCCGCTGCTGGCCCGCGCACTGCGCTACGCGGTCGAACGCAAGCGCGCCGACGAGTCCCAGCGCCGCCTGGTCGAGGCCGAGTTGCGCGGCCAGGAGAACGCCCGGCTGCAGCGCCACCTGCTGCCCACCCCGCTGCTCGACGGCGCCGGGCTCTCCTTCACCCGGCGCTACCGCCCCGGCCGCCGCCGCGCCCTGCTCGGCGGCGACTTCTACGACGCCGTGCGCACCGACGACGGCACCGTCCACGTCGTGATCGGCGACGTCTGCGGCCACGGCCCCGACGAGGCCGCGCTCGGCGTCGCCCTCCGGATAGCGTGGCGCACCCTGGTCTTCGCCGGCCTCACCGGCGAGACCCTGCTCACCACGCTCCAGCACGTACTGGAGCACGAACGGCGCAGCGACGAGATCTTCGCGACGCTCTGCATGCTCGTGATCGAGCCCGGCAGCACCACCGACCTCGACTCGCTCGGCACCGCAGAACGCGCCCGGCTCTACCTCGCCGGGCACCCGGCGCCGCTGCTGCTCGGCCGCGACCACGCCCCGATCACCCTGCCCTCCGACCACGCCGGACCCGCCCTCGGCCTGCTGCCGTGCCACGACGGCGGGGCCGCCTGGCCCGCCCACGAGGTCGAACTCCAGCCCGGCTGGCGGCTGTTGCTCTACACCGACGGGCTGATCGAGGGCCGGGTCGGGGCCGGGTCGCGGCGCCTCGGCCAGGACGGACTGGCCGACCTGATCGCCGACCACCAGTCCGCCGGGCTCACCCGGGGGCGGCTCGTCGACAGTGCGATCGCCGAGGTCGAGGAGCTGAACGGCGGGGCGCTGACGGATGACGTCGCGGTGCTGCTGCTGGAGCGGAATCCGGTGCAGCTGATCCTCGGCTGAGGTCGCTGAGGTTGCTGAGGTTGATGGCTGGTTGCGGACGCGCTGCGGCCCGGGAAGGTGAACTGCCTTCCCGGGCCGTGGCGTTGTGCGGGGGGTCGGCCTACCAGGGGCCGTACGGGCCGGTGTTGCTCCGGCCGGTGCCGCCGGTCAGCGCCCGGATCGCGGGGCGGACGTCCACCACGTAGACGATCGAGGCGACCAGGCCGGCCAGGGTGCCGATGCTGCCGAGGAAGTTCGCCCCGAACAGCAGGTCCCACCCGAAGCTGATCCCGAGGACTGCCAGCCAGAAGCCCTTGGTCTTCTTGTCGGCCGCCCGGTAGGCGTCCTCGCGGCGGGTGGCCGCGTCGATCAGCGCGAAGAACTTGTAGCCCAGGATCGCGACGGCCATCCACCAGAACGGGTTCAGGTAGGAAAAGGCCAGGATCTGGAACACTCCGGTCATCGCGGTCTCCTACGTCTCTCGGCTTGCTGCGCCCCGGCCGCCGCCCATCCTGGCACGGCGGCTGCCCGCAGGGTGTGAACGTCCCGCCGTCCGCGGAGGTGCCCCGGGCGGCGGGCGGCGGTCACTCCGTGGCGGTGGGGGTGTTCTTCCGGGGCTTGGCGGGCTTCTTGGGGGCGGGGGCGGCGGGGTCCGCGAGGTCCGCGTCCGCGGAGGCGGTCTCGGCGGTGGGGTCGGTCTCGGCGGTGGGGGCGAGGACGGGGTCGGGGTCGGGGTGGGGGCGGGCCTTGTCCACGACGACCTTGCCGCGCTCGGCCAGCTCGTCGTAGGTCTCCTTGGCCCGGACCGCCAGTTCGAGCGCGCGGGCCACTTGCTGCAGGGCGAAGCCCTGGGCCCGCTCCTGGAGGACCTTGAGGTCGGCGGGGAAGGCCGTGACGGCCGTGACGGCCTCGGTGACCTTGGCCGGGGCGGCGGCCAGCAGCTCCTGCGCCTCGTGGAGCCTGGCGGTCGCCTTCTCCTGGGCACCCTGACGGTCCGCCGCCAGGGCCTCGACCCGGCCCGGCACCTCGCGCAGCTTCTCGTACGCGAGGTCCCCGGCGCCAGCGAGGGCGTACAGCGGGGTCGGGTCGGTGAGGGTCTTCTTGATCTCGTCGGTGATCGGCATGCTTACCGGTCCTCCCGGGGGGTGTGCTGGGTGGCCGCGCCGTCGGTCGCCGGGACGGAGGCCGAGGCGGCGTTCTCCTTGAGGAAGGCGTCGTAGACCGCGAGCAGCGCCTGCTTCTGCTGCTCGTTGATCAGCGGATCGGCCAGGATCGAGGCCCGCAGTTCCAGGCCCTCGCCCCGCCGCTCCTCCAGGATCCCGGCCTGGACGTACAGCGTCTCCGCCGAGATCCGCAGCGCCTTCGCGATCTGCTGCAGGATCTCCGCGCTCGGCTTGCGCAACCCTCGCTCGATCTGGCTGAGGTACGGGTTGGACACGCCGGCGGCCTCCGCCAGCTGGCGCAGCGAGAACTGCGCGTTGCGGCGCTGCTCGCGGATGTACTCGCCGAGGGAGGCGACGTTGAGTGAGGCCATGGGGACAGGGTGCGGGATTGTGCTTGCAATTGCAAGCAGGGTGCTAACTGAGGGCTAACGCGGTGGGGGCCGCTGCGCGGGGCTGGGGTGTGGGGGTGGGCTCTCGGGAGGGTGGGTTGGTCCGGGGGCGGTTCCGGGGGTGGGCGCTCCGGGGGCTGGATGATTTTCGGACCGCCGACCCTGTGGGCACATGGCTGGGCGCCGTTGGCGGTCTGAAAATCACCCGTCACGCCCCTCTCCGCACCCACCCCCTCCACCGCCCCCTCCCGCAGCGCGTCCCTCTCGCCTGGGTCGGGTGGGGGGAGGGGGGTGGTGGGGGTGGGTGGGGTGGTGCGGGGGGTGGGGTGGGGTTGGTGGGGGTGGGTGGGTCGGTTGGGGGCGGGTCAGGCGAGGTGGGGGAGGAGGAGGGTGGTGAGGGGGGTGGGGGTGCGGAGGGGGAGGTAGTGGTCGGCGGCTGGGAGGAGGTGGTGGTGGGCGTGGGGGATGTCGGTGGCGAGGCGGGCTGCGATGGTGGCGATCTCGGGGTGGTCGTGGGTGCCGTGGATGATCAGGGTGGGGGTGGTGATCCGGGTGAGGTGGGATTCGGCGTCGCGGGGTGGGGCGCCGGTGAGGTGGTGTTCGCTGGTGATTCGGCGGGCCGCGTTCTCGGTGACCATCGTCTCGATGAGGTCTCCGCCGGGGGCGGTGCGGCCCAGGGCGGCCCAGACGGAGAGTTCCAGTGCGGCGAGGGTGGCGGCGTCGCCTCGGCGGCGGGCTTCGGCGTAGGCGGTGGTGTCGGGGGTCGGGGGCCAGTGGTGGCCGCTGACGGAGGCGCCGATCAGGGTGAGGGAGGCCACCCGGTCGGGATGGGCGAGGGTGAAGTCCAGTGCCGTTTCGGCGCCCATGCTGAGGCCCACCAGGGCGGGGCGGGCCAGGTCGAAGTGGTCCAGGACGGTGCGGAGGTCGGCCAGGTCGTCGAAGGGCTGCTGCGGGGGTGCGGAGCGGCCGAGGCCGCGGGCGTCGTAGCGGATCACGTCGTGGTGGCGGGCGAGGGTGGGGGTGACGGCGTCCCAGAGTCGGGAGTCCATGCCCGAGCCGTGCAGGAGGACCACCGGGCTGCCGGTGCCGCTGCGTTCGGCCCAGAGTCGGCCGCCGTCGGGGGTCGGGACTTCGTGTTCGGTCCTCATGCGGAGGATCCTTGCAGGGGCGGGAGTTGGCGGGTCAGGCGGGAAGGCGGATCGGCATCAGGACGGAGAAGGTGCCGGTTCGGCCGGGGGTGCGGATGGCGAGGGGGGTGATCGGGCCGCCGAGTTCGAGGAGGAGTTGTTCGGGGTGGGCGGCGCGGAGGGCGTCGAGGAGGAAGTCGCGGTTGAGGGCGATGTGGGGGGCGTCGGGGGTGGGGTCGGCGGTGACGGTGAGGTGGCCGTCCTCGGTGAGGGTGAGCACGGTGACCTGGCAGTCGGCGCCCTGGGGGCCGGAGGGGAGGGTGCGGGTGACGCCGGTTTCGACGGCGGTGCGCAGGGCGGTGGTGGGGAGGGTGACGCTGTGCTGGGGGGCGAGGCGGGTGAGGGCCCGGTGGTCGGGGTAGTCGGTGGCCGGGACGGTGCCCTCGATGCGGTGGTCGGGGGTCTCGGCGCGGAAGGTGTCGGCGCCCAGGGTGAGCACGACCTCGGTGGGGGCGGCGGGCAGCAGGGCGCGCAGGGCGTCCACCAGGGCGGTGGGGACGGTGGTGCCGGGGGTGGGGTGCTGCGGGGCGCCGGTCGCGGGGAGTTCGGCGAATGCCATCCGGTAGCGGTCGGTGGCGACCAGGCGCAGGACCGGGCCGTCCGGTTCGAACAGCACGCCGGTCAGGGCGGGTTGGTCGGGGTCCTTGCAGACGGCGAAGCGGACGGCGTCCAGGGCGGCGGCCAGGCCGTCGGAGCGGACGGTGAGGCGCGGGGTGGTGGTCATCGGGTGCTCCCTCTGCTCGATCGTCGTGCGGATCAGGGAGAGCTCGCGGCGGGCGTCGGCCAGGCCGTCCTCCAGGCGGCGCAGGTGGGCGTCGAGGACGCGTTCGGCCTGGTGGCCGGAGAGGACGGCGCGGATGTCGGCCAGCGGGAGGCCGACCCGGCGGAGCCGGACCAGCAGGCGGGCGTCGGCGAGTTGGGCGGGCCGGTACCAGCGGTAGCCGGTCTGCGGGTCGACCCAGGCGGGGGTGAGCACCTCGGCGCCGTCGTAGTAGCGCAGGGTGCCGACGCCCAGGCCGCTGGCGCGGGCCAGTTCGCCGATGCTGTGCAGCTCGCTCTCCATGCCGGTGACTCTCGGGGCTCGACCTGGTCGAGGGTCAAGCGAGGTGGGTGAGCTTGTCGGGGTTGCGGATGGCGTGGATCGAGCTGATCAGCGGCTCGCCGTCCGGGCCCTCGGTGAAGTCGAGGACGGAGACGGAGTCGACGGCGCCGTTGACGGTGATCAGCACGCCGGGTTGGCCGTTGACCAGGACGGGGCGGACGGCCGCGGCCTCGCCCAGCTGGCGGAGCACGCCGAGCAGGAAGCGGGCGACGTTGTCGGCGCCGGTGACCGGGCGGAGGGCCGCGCGGATCACTCCGCCGCCGTCGCTCCAGGTGGTGACGTCCGGGGCGAGGAGTTCGAGCATCCGGTTGAGGTCGCCGCCGACGCAGGCCGAGAGGAACTCGTCGGTGGCCCGGCGGCGCAGCTCCGGCGGGGCGTCGTAGCGGGGGCGGCGGGCCCGCACGTGGGCCCTGGCCCGGCTGCCGACCTGGCGGCAGGCCGCCTCGGTGCGGTCCAGGGCCTCGGCGATCTCCGGGTAGGAGAAGCCGAAGGCCTCCTTGAGGACGAACACCGCCCGCTCCAGCGGGGAGAGGCTCTCCAGCACGACCAGCAGGGCGAGCGAGACGCTCTCGGCGCGCTCGATGTCATCGGTGGCGTCGGGCTCGGAGACCAGCGGTTCGGGCAGCCAGGGGCCGACATAGGACTCGCGGCGGACGGCGGCCGAGTCCAGCCGGTTGAGGGCGAGGTTGGTGACCGTACGGGCGAGGTAGCCGGCGGGGCTGGCGACCGGGCCGGTGACCCCGCTCCAGCGCAGCCAGGTGTCCTGGACCAGGTCCTCGGCGTCGGCGACGCTGCCGAGCATCCGGTAGGCGATGCCGAAGACCATCCGCCGGTGCTGTTCGAAGGCGGCGAGCTGCGTGTCGGGGGTGTCGGTCACGTTCGGACGCTACCTCAGGAGCGGAAGGCCTGGTAGGCGGGGGCGAGCAGGGTCGCCAGGTCGCGGCCGTGGACGGTGATGCCGGAGCGGCCGAGGCGGTCCAGCGACGGTTCGTCCGGTTCCTCGTCCGGGGCCTGCGGCAGGGTGAAGTCGCCGCGCCAGTAGGCGGCGACGTTGACCGTCGGGGCCTTCGGGGGCGGTGCCTGGTCGGTCATGCGTCCTCCTCGGCGACGGCGTCCTCGCGGGTGAGGGTGACCAGTTCGCGCAGGGCCTCGGCGGGGAGGTCGGTGAGCCAGTGCTCCCCCGCGCCCACCACGGTGTCGGCCAACGCCCGTTTGGCGGTGAGGATTTCGTCGATCCGCTCCTCGACGGTGCCGACGCAGACCAGGCGGCGGACCTGGACGTCGCGGCGCTGGCCGATCCGGAAGGCCCGGTCGGTGGCCTGCTCCTCGACCGCCGGGTTCCACCAACGGTCCAGGTGGATCACCTGGTTGGCGGCGGTGAGGTTGAGGCCGGTGCCGCCGGCCCGCAGGGAGAGCAGGAAGACCCTGGGCCCGTCCGGGGACTGGAAGCGCTGCACCAGCTCCTCGCGGCGGGCCCGGGGGACGCCGCCGTGCAGGTGGAGGACCTCCTCGCCGAGCCGGCGTTCCAGGTACGGGCGGAGCATGGTGCTGAACTCGGCGTACTGGGTGAAGACCAGCGTGCGGTCCCCCTCGGCCAGCGCCTCCTCCAGCAGTTCGGCAAGCCGGGCAACCTTGCCCGAGCGCTCGCCCAACGGCGAACCGTCGTGCAGCAGTTGGGCCGGGTGGTTGCAGACCTGTTTGAGCTTGCCGATCGCGGCCAGCACCGTGCCGCGCCGCTCCACGCCCCGGATCCCGTCCACCCGCTGGAGCAGGTCGGCGACCACCGCCTGGTAGAGCCCGGCCTGTTCGGCGGTGAGGTTGCACCAGACGGTCATCTCCTGCTTGGCGGGCAGCTCGGCCGCCACCGCCGGGTCCGTCTTGAGCCGGCGCAGCACGAACGGGGCCGTGCGGCGGCGGAGTTCGGCGGTGCGCTCGGGGCTGCGGTGCAGTTCGACCGGGATCGCGTAGCGCTCCTTGAAGCGCTCCGCCGGGCCGAGCAGGCCGGGGTTGGCGAAGTCCAGCACGGCGTGCAGTTCGGCGAGCCGGTTCTCCACCGGCGTGCCGGTCAGGGCGATCCGGTGCCGGGCGACGGGCAGCGCGCGGATCGCCCGGGACTGGGCGGTGCCGGTGTTCTTGATGTGCTGCGCCTCGTCGGCGACCACCCGGCGCCAGCGGATCGCGCGGAGCGCGGCGAGGTCGCGCTGGACCAGCCCGTAGGTGGTGATGACCAGGTCCGCTCCCCTTGCCGCCTCGGCGAGTCGATCACCACCGAGGCGGTCGGCGCCGTGGTGGACGTAGCGGCGCAGGCCGGGGGCGAAGCGCTCGGCCTCGCGCTGCCAGTTGCCGACCAGGGACATCGGGCAGACCAGGAGGGTGGGGGCGTCCGATCCGGACTGTTCGGATGCCAGGAGCGCGAGGGTCTGGACGGTCTTGCCGAGGCCCATGTCGTCGGCCAGGACGGCGCCGAGGCCGAGTTCGGACATGGTCCTCAGCCAGGCGAGTCCGCGCTGCTGGTACGGGCGGAGCTCGGCGCGGAAGTCCGGTGGCAGGGCGGGGACTTCGGGGGTGGCGGGGGCGGTTCCGGCGAGCAGGTCGCCGAGCGGGCCGTCCACCCGGACGCCGGTGACCGGCAGTCCGGCGACCGTCGCCTCCGGGTCGAGGGCGAGCCGCAGCAGGTCGGCGGTGGCGAGCAGGCCGTCGCGCTGCTCGGTGAGGAAGGCCAGGGCGGCGGCGATCTGGGCCGGGTCGGCCTCCAGCCAGGCGCCCCGGACCCGGACCAGCCCCTGTTTGGCGGCGGCGAGTTCGGCGAGCTCCCGCTCGGTCAGCGGGGTGCCGTCCGGGCCGAGGGCGGCCTGCCAGCGGAAGGCGACCACGGCGTCCCGGTCGACCTGGCTGGTGACGGCGAGGGTGCCGGGCGCGGGCGGGGTGGTGGCGCGCAGGGCGAGCCCGAGCCGGGGGCGGCGGCGCCACCAGGAGGGCAGCAGCACGCCGAATCCGGCCCCGGCCAGGGCGGGCGCGGCGGTGCGCAGGAAGTCGAGCGCGCCGGCCCGGTCGAGCGACAGGGCGGACGGGCGGGAGCGGTGACGCAGCCCGTCCAGGACGGGCCAGCGGTGGGCGGCGCGGGCCAGTTCGGCGACCAGCACGTCGACCGGGCCGGCTACGTCGCCCCCGGGGGCGGCCGGCGCGAGCTTGCGGTCGAGAGCGGCGTGGGCCGCGCCGCCCTCGTGCAGCTCGGCGGCGCGGACCAGCAGCGAGGGCTCGTCGACGGCCTGGAGCAGGAACTCCAGCTGCCAGGCGTCGTCGGAGGGGCGGCCCTCCGGGTCGTCGTCGGCGGGGCCGAGCGGTTCGACCAGGCGGAAGCAGAGCCGCAGGGCGGGGTCGGCGGGCTCGGCGGTGGCGTACCAGTCGGCGATCCGGCGGCCCAGCTCGGCGAGCTCCCCGGGCGGGGCGTCGACCTCCCCGGAGGGGGTGGCGAGGGCGTGCAACCAGCGGTCGGCCGGGGCCGGGCCGGGGGCGGGGAAGGGGGTGTCGGCCAGGGCGGCCCGGGCTTCGGCGTCGACCAGGGCGCCCAGGGCGGCCTCCAGCAGCGCCTCGCCGGTGCCGGCGCCGGTCGGCCACTCGCCCAGCAGGACGGGTGGGCAGCCGGCCGCCAGGGCGGCGGCCTCGCGGCGCCCGGCCGGGGTGGGGTCGGGCCGCCAACGGGCCCGGGGGCGGCCGTCGGCGAGGACGGGCAGGGGCAGCACCCGGCCCCGGCCGACCGCCCGCCAGGCGAGGTCGTGCACCCCGGTGAGCCAGCGCAGCGAGGGCCCGTAGACCACTTCGACCCGGCCGGTGCCGGGCAGGTCGGTGTCGGTGACGGCCCAGTGCGGGTCGTGCACCTCGCCGAGCAGCTGGGCGGCGGCACCGGCCTCGAACAGCAGGGCGGGCACCCGCCAGGGGGTGAGCGCGGCGCCGCCGCGCGGCGGGGTGACCGGCAGGTCGGGCGAGGGGGCGGGCAGGGCGCCGACGGTGGGCAGCAGCAGGGTGGCCCAGCGTTCGGGGGCCTGCCCGGCGAGCCAGCCGAGGCCGGGCCCGATGCCGCCGAGCACGGCGGCCAGGCGGTCGGCCGGGCAGGCGTACGGGTGGGCGCGCGGGGCGGGCCGGTCGGGGCGGGGTTCGGTGGCGCCGGGGTAGGAGCGGGCGTCCTCGGCCCAGAGGGCCAGCCAGCCGTCCGCCCGCCAGAGTGCGTGCAGGACGAACATGCGGGGGGCCTCTCGGGGCGGGTGGGAACCGTCCTTCGCAGCCTAGTCGGAGGGTCGGACAGTGCCCGGCGGACCGTCCGGTGGCCCTCGTGGGACCGGGCGGCTGGGCCGTTCGGGTGATTCGGCGGAGTACTTCCGGAGTTGTGGTTGAAACTTGAACGAAAGCGTCGTACGGTGGAGCCAAGAAGTTGAAGCCTAAACAAATGGCTTCGAACCCGAGGAGGAGCCATGGGCCTGTTCAACCGCACCAAGACCGCCACCCCCGCCGCCGTCCAGACCCCGGCCGGCCCGGACCTGTCGCACCTGACCGGCGACTGGGCGATCGACACCACCCACAGCGAGATCGGCTTCGCGGTCCGCCACGCGATGGTCACCAACGTCAAGGGCCGCTTCACCGACTACGAGGGCAAGCTGCACCTGGACGGCGCCGAGCCGCACAACTCCTCCGCCGAGCTGGTGATCAAGGTCGCCAGCGTCGACACCAACCAGGCCCAGCGCGACGAGCACCTGCGCACCGGCGACTTCTTCGCCGTCGAGACCTACCCGGAGATCCGCTTCCGCAGCACCTCCGCCGAGGCGATCGGCGACGACTCCTACCGGATGACCGGCGAGCTCACCATCAAGGACACCACCCGCCCGGTCGTCCTGGAGCTCGACTACACCGGCAGCGCCACCGACGCCTACGGCGCCGAGCGGGTCGGCTTCGAGGGCAGGACGGTCGTGGACCGCACCGAGTTCGGCCTGACCTACAACGCGGCCCTGGAGACCGGCGGCGTGCTGATCGGCGAGAAGGTCAAGCTCAGCTTCGACATCTCCGCCGTCAAGGCGGCCTGAACCGGCCGTCCGCGGCCACGGCGGCCCGGGCCGCCCCCATGACCCACCGTCCCTGCCCGTCCCCCCGGGGCAGGGGCGGTGCGCCGCATCCCCGGGACCGACTACCTCCCCGCGATGAGCGCGGCGTCCTCCGGCGGCAGCCAGCTGTCGGCCGGGCGATCCAACCAGCCCTCGGCAGCGCCGAGTTCGGCCGCCGCGGCGGCCAGCGCGGACAGGCCCGGGTGGCGCTCGCCGGGCCGGTGCACCAGGCTCACCAGACTCAGCGGGACCGGGTCCACCAACGGGACGTTCACCGCCCCCGGGAGGCTCGGCCCGCCGACCGTGGTCAGCATCGGATCGCCGTGCCGGGCCAGGTAGCGGGCCGTCTCGACCGGGCCCACCGGCGGGACGTACGGCTCGGCCGCCCGCAGACCGTGCTCGCGCAGCAGCCGGGCCCCGAGGTCGGCCCACTCGGTGGTGGCCGGGTTGCCCGCGCAGATGTCGACCGGGTGCCCGAGCAGATCGGCCGGGCGCAGCGCCGGGCGGCCGGCCAGCGGGTGGGTGTCCGCCATCATCACCGAGACCCGCTCCAGCCGTACGGGCCGCTGGGCGAGCCGGCCGCGCACCGGAGCGGGCAGTCCGGCGAAGCGGCCGAACGAGGCGTCCAGCCGGTGCGCCAGCAGTTCGTCGGCGGCCGCGGCCAGACCGCCGTGGAAGCGGGCCAGCAGCTCGCCCTCCGGCCAGGCGGTGCGGGCCCGTCGCAGCACCCGGGCGGCGGTCAGGTCCGGGCCGGTGACGTCGCTGTTGAGGTCGAGCAGCAGCGGCCTGGCGGCGGCACCGGCGCCCGCGCCGAACCCGGCGAGCAGTTCGTCGTGCAGGGCGAGCAGCCGGCGCGCCCCGGGCAGCAGCCGGTGCCCGGCCGGGGTGAGGTCGACGCTGCGGGTGGTGCGGGTGAACAGTGCCTCGCCGAGCAGGCCCTCCAGGGTGCGGATGTCCCGGCTGAGCGCCTGCTGGGCCACGTACAGCCGCTCGGCGGCCCGGCCGAAGTGCAGGGTCTCGGCGGTCGCGACGAAGCCGCGGAGCAGGCGGGGGTGCAGGTCGCGGGGCATGGACGGCAGATTAACAACACCGTTTGACAACACCGTGTTGTGGATGCGGCGGAACAGGTGTTGGACGCCGATCGGAGCGCGCCGCGAGGCTGGGCGCATCCCCTCCCGCCCTGCGTCCCAGGAGCCCGATTGCCCCCGCGCGCCCTCCTCGCCTCCTACCGCCGGCTGTTCGCGGCCCCCGGCGCCACCGCCTTCACCCTGGCCGGGCTGCTCGGCCGGCTCGCGCTGTCGATGAACGGCGTCTCGCTGGTGGTGCTGCTCGCCGAACGGCGCGGCTCGTACGCGCTGGCCGGGACGGTCTCGGCGGCCGGGCTGGTCACCGGGGCGATCGGGATGCCGCTGCTCGGCCGCCTGGTGGACCGGTTCGGGCAGTCCCGGGTCGCGGTACCGGCCGCGCTGTACAACGTCGTTCCGCTCACCGCCCTGCTGCTCTGCGTCCGGCTCGACGCACCGGACTGGACCCTGTACGCGTGCTGGGCCGCCGGCGCCGCCCCCAACCTCGGCGGCATGGCCAGGGCCCGCTGGGCGCACCTGCACCGGGACGACCCGGCCGCCCGGCACCTGGCCAACTCCTTCGAACAGGCCCTGGACGAACTCTGCTTCATGGCCGGGCCGGTGCTCGCGATGCTGCTCTGCACCACGGTCGCCCCCGAGGCCGGGCTGCTCACCGCCGGGACCATCGGCACCACCGGCGCCCTGCTGTTCGCGGCCCAGCGGGGCACCGAACCGCCGCTGCCGGTACCGGCCCCGACCGGCGAGCGGCACGGCTCCCCGCTGCGGGCGCCCGGGTTGCGGGTGCTGGCGCTGACCTTTCTGGCCACCGGCATGGTCTTCGGCGCCACCGAGATCACCACCGTCGCCTACGCCGACGCGCTCGGGCACAAGGCCGCGGCCGGCCCGCTGCTGGCCCTGGTCGCGGGCGGATCCTGCCTGGCGGGGCTGCTGTTCGGGCTGCTGACCCCGCGCCGGGCCCCCGGGGCGCGCTTCCTGCTCGGGGTCGCGGCGATGGCCTCGGTCCTGCTGCTGCCGCTCGCCGCCGGGCTCGGCGGGGCCGGGCTGGTGGCCCTCGGCGCGGCGCTCTTCGCGGCCGGCACGGCCACCGCGCCGACCATGGTGACCGGCATGACGCTGATCCAGGAGCTGCTGCCGCAGCGGCAGTTCAACGAGGGGATGGCGGTGGCGGTGTCCGGCATCGTGGTCGGCATCTCGGCCGGGGCGGCGCTCGCCGGGACGCTCGCCGAGCGGGCCGCGCCCGGCACCGGCTACGCCCTGCCCGCCGGAGCCGCCGCGCTCGCCCTGCTGATCGCGCTGGCCGGGCGGCGGCACCTGCGGGCGTCCGGCCCCGCGGAAAATGGGGCGCGGGTTGTCAGTGCCTCCGTCTAACTTCGAGTCATGGCGGAAATCACCTACGTCCGAGGCGATGCCACCGCGCCCCAGGGCAAGGGCGTGAAGGTGATCGCGCACGTCTGCAACGACCTCGGCGGCTGGGGCAAGGGCTTCGTGCTCGCGCTCTCCAGACGCTGGCCCGAACCCGAAGCCGCCTTCAGGCGGTGGCATCGGGAGCGGGCGAAGAACGACTTCGGTCTCGGCGCCCTGCAGTTGGTGCAGGTCGAGCCGTACGTCTGGGTGGCCAACCTGGTCGGCCAGCGCGGCATCCGGACGGGGCGCTCCACCGGGGTGCCCGTACGGTACGAGGCCATCGACACCGGGCTGGCGGCCCTGGGCGGGCGCGCGCTCGAACTCGGCGCCTCCGTCCACATGCCGCGGATCGGCTGCGGACTGGCGGGCGGGCGCTGGGAGAAGGTCGAGCCGCTGGTGGCGGCCCGGCTGTCGGCACGCGGCGTACCGGTGACGGTCTACGACGTCGGCTGACCGCTCCCCTGGCCGCTCCCCGGCCGGGCGCTCGCGGCCGGCCAGGCGTACACGTACTCGGGCAGCACCCAGCCGCCCGGGAACACCCCCTCCTGCTCCGCGATCCGCACGCCGCCCTCGCGCTCGTAGAAGGCGATCGCGCGGGTGTTGGCGCGCAGCACCTCCAGGTACAACTCGGCGGCGGGGAACCGCTCGGCGAGTTCGGCGCGGGCGGCGGCCAGCAGTTCCCGGCCGATGCCACCGCCGGTGAGGCCCGGGCGGACGTGCAGGTTGTCCACCAGCACCCGTCCGTCGGCCTGCGGCACCAGATAGACGAACCCGGCCGGCTCACCGGCCCGTTCGGCGACCAACAGCACGGGCGTGTTCTCCGGCGGCCCGTAGTCCACCGCCAGGCGCAGCTCCCACAGTTCGCGCCGCTGGGCGGCCAGTCCGTCCCCGATCGCCTCGTCGGGGACGATCCCGCGATAGCTGGTGCGCCAGCTATCGGCGTGCAGGTCCGCGACGTCCGCGGCGTCCTGCACCCCGCCGTACCGAATGGTGGTCCGTTCCGGACCGGTCATGTGACGAGCCTCCCACGAAGATGGAGTTGAACATGTTCAACCGTACCGTCTACAGTTCTGGCAAGCTTTTGAACGTGTTCGAAATGACGGGGGACGGGTTCGTGGCACCGGATGCGGAGGGGACATCCGGTGCCACTAACACCGACAGCACCGACACCGGGTGGAACCTCGTCTCCGGTTAGGCTCGTGCCTGTGGACGACCTGGCAGCGACGAACCGAACGGACGGCGAGAAGGGTGCGGCCGACGCCTCGGCCGCACCCGGCGCGGACGCTGGGCCCATGCCCGGCGGCCGGGCCCAGCCCAAGACCGACAAGAGCGAGGCGACCCGGGCGCTGATCCTGGAGACGGCCATGCGGCTGTTCCAGGAACGGGGCTACGAGAAAACCACCATGCGAGCCATCGCCACCGAGGCGGGCGTCTCGGTGGGCAACGCCTACTACTACTTCTCCGCCAAGGAATTCCTGATCCAGGGGTTCTACGACCGGATGACCCACGACCACGCGACCGAGGCCAGGCAACGCATGGCCCACACCCGGGACTTCGCCGAGCGCCTGGAGGTCGCGCTGACCTCCTGGCTGGACACGGCCGCGCCGTACCACGAGTTCGCCGCGCAGTTCTTCCGCACGGCGGCCGACCCGACCAGCTCACTGAGCCCGTTCTCCAACGAGTCCCACCCGGCGCGGGCAACCGCCGTGGAACTGTTCCGTGACGTGCTCCAGGGCTCGGACCTGGCGCCGAAGCTGGACACCGAACTGGTCGAGCTACTGCCCGACGTGCTCTGGCTGCACCTCATGGTCGTGGTCCTCTACTGGGTCTTCGACCGGACCGAGGACACCGAGCGGACCAGGGAGTTCGTCCGCCGCTCCACCCCGATGGCGGCCCGGGTGATCAACCTCTCGCGCTACCGGGTGTTCCGGCCGATCGTCCGTGACGCCAAGGGCCTCATCCATGACTTCATCCTGCCCACCATCGGGAAGACCGTCGTCAAGTAGGCGCGGGGGCACCTGAGTTGCGAAGGGCGGAGGGGGGGGGGGGGGGGGGGGGGGGGGGCTCGTGTGTGTTTCTTTTCCTCGTCCTCCCCTCCCTCTGCCTCTTTTTCCCCACAC
>NZ_JBVHYH010000002.1:0-15710 GCF_055569135.1 Kitasatospora sp. NPDC029367 | reverse complement strand
TAATCCCCCCCCGCCCACAGGAGAGAAGATCGGCGCAGAGGGGGGGGGGGGGGGGGGGGGGGGGGAGGGACGACCCCCCCCCCCCCCCCCCCCCCCCCCCCTCCGGCGTGGTTCCTGGCACTGGCGCTCCTGGCGCTGGCATTTCTGGCACCGGCGTTCCTGGCACTGCCGTTCCTGGCGCCGGCGTTCCGGCCGCTCAGAAGTCGGTCGGCGTCCAGGCCCGCAGCGGTGTGCGCAGCAGCAGGTCGGCGGCGGCCGCCGCACCCGGGCGCAGCTCGGTCACCAGACCGGCCGCGGCCAGCCGCGGGACCGTCTCGGCGCCCAGCTGGAGCGAGCCCAACTCCGAGGCGTCCAGGGCGAGATCGGCGTCGTCGGTGGTTCGGACGCAGCGGCCGGTGCCGTTCTCGGCGACCTCGATCGCAAAGCGGCCGGAGGCGTAGCCGAGCTTGTCCTCGACCTCCAGCACCACCCGGCCGGGCGCACCGTACGAGCGGGCGCCGAAGGCGGCCTCGACGTCCAGCAGTCGCAGCCACATCGCGTCGCAGTTGCCCTTGCGCGGGGTGGCCGCGCGCGGGTCCTGGAGCAGCAGCGGCAGCGGGTCGTCCGGGGCGAGACCCTCCACCACGACCCTGCGCACCCAGTCGACGCTCAGCACCAGGCGCCACAGCTCGACGGCGGTGGGCAGGTCGAGGGCGATGAACTCGTCCACGGTGAGCGTGGCGTCGGGGTTGGCGCCGTCCCACTTGTTCTCGACCCGGTAGACGACCATCCCGGTGACCGCGCCGTCGGCGTCCCGGTGGACGGCGGTGAACGGCTCCTTGAAGCTGTCGCCCGGCACCTGGATCCGGTTGGTGCGGCGCTCCCACCAGACCTCGTTGCGGGTGATCGCGCCCGGCTGGGTGAGCCGCCAGCGGTCGTACAGCTCGGCTCCGAGTTCGGCGTGCTGGGCCAGGGTCACGAAGTCGGTCCGGCCGCCGGGCACGCCCGGCAGGCCCTCGCGCAGA
This sequence comes from Kitasatospora sp. NPDC029367, assembly GCF_055569135.1. NCBI lineage: Bacteria > Bacillati > Actinomycetota > Actinomycetes > Kitasatosporales > Streptomycetaceae > Kitasatospora > Kitasatospora sp. NPDC029367. The sequence continues at coordinate 14,706 of NZ_JBVHYH010000002.1, read as the reverse complement.
CCCCGGGTGCGGCTCAGGTCGATGTCCCAGCCGCCGGCGCGGGTGGCCGGGCCGAAGCCGAACCGGCCGTAGATGTTGTACTCGGCGGCCATCAGGACGGCGACGGCGCAGCCGCGCTCGGCGGCCGCGGCGAGGTCGCGTCGCATCATCGCGCTGAGCAGGCCCCGGCGGCGGTGGGTGGCGCTGACCGTGACGTTGGTGATCGCGTCGGCCCGGACCACGGCTCCGCCGGGCACGGTGAGTTCGACGTCGAAGCTGCGGAAGGTGGCGATCTGCCGGTCCCCGTCGAAGCCGGCCACCATCCGGCCCGGCTGCCACTGCCGGCGGCGCAGGTCCAGCGCGACGCCCGCGAACGGGCGCAGGAAGCCGAAGTTCAGCGCCCGGTTCCACTCCTCCACTTCGTCCACGGATACGGCCCGGATCTGGATCCCGTCGACGGTCTCGGAGGCCGTGTGATCAGTGTCGTTGTGCATCCGGCCACGGTACGGGCGGCGTCCGGGGAGGAGCATCCCAATTAATCCGTGTCCGACCCCCGGCGGTGCTCGCCCGGCGTCACCACCCAGTGGTTGGTGCGCAGGACGCGGTCCCCGAAGCCGAGGTCCCGCTCGCCGAGCAGCCGGAAGCCGAGCGCGCGGCAGATCCCGTTGGACGGGCCGTTGGTGGTCCCCGGGTTGGCGTGCACCTCGCCCCAGCGGCCGTCCGCCGCCGCGGCGTCCAGCACCCGGCGGACCGCCGCCTTGGCCAGGCCGCGGCCCTGGAACCCGGGCAGCACCATCCAGCCGATCTCGGAGACGGTCACGCCGTCCTCCTCGTCCTGCCAGAGCGTCACCACGCCCGCCGCCTCGCCGCCGTCGGCCCCGTCGGTGTCGGCCGTGGCGCCGTCGGTCCCGGCGGCGTCCGGCACTATCACCTTGATCCAGGCGCTGTCCTCCGCCACCAGCCGGAGGTCCTTGCGCAGCCGCGCCTCCACCTGCTCCCGGGGCAGCGGGCCACCCAGTTCGGCCATCATCGCCTCGTCGCAGCGCATCCGGACGTACGCCTCGACGTCACCCGCTGCCACGTTCCTCAGCCGCACGGTGCCTCCTCACGAGTGGTCGGAGCGGCCACGCTAACGGAGGCCACCGACACCGGCGGCCGGAACGGCGGGTGGCGGGGGCCGGGACGGCGGGCGGCGGCAGGGTGTTCACTGGTCCGTGGACCGCTCCCGCCCGGCGGGAATCGTCAGACACGCACTACGGCCGGGCGTAGTAGTCCGGGGTGCCCATGATCCAGAGGCTGGCCTGCTTGACCGGCATGCCGACCCGCGGGGCCTCGATCATCTGGTCGTCGCCGATGTAGAGGCCGACGTGGTGGATGTCGGCGGAACGGCCGGTGTCGGTCCAGAAGACCAGGTCGCCGGGGCGCAGCTGGCGGTAGCTGACCGGGGTGGACTGGGCGTACTGGTCGGCGGCGAAGTGGTTGAGCTGCTTGCCGCCCTCGCGCCAGGCCATCATGGTCAGCCCGGAGCAGTCGTAGCCCTCCGGCCCCTCGCCGCCCCAGATGTAGGGCAGGCCGATCTTGGACCGGGCGAAGGCGATCGCGGCGGCCGCGCCCTCGGCCGACCAGGGGCGGGAGTCGGGCGGCGGCGCCTGGGTCCTGGCGGCCTCGGCCGCGGCGGCTTCGGCCTCGCGGGCGGCCTGGTCGGCGGCGGCCCGGGCGGCCGCCTCGGCCTCGCGGGCGGCGATCGCCTCCAGGGCCTCGTGCCGCTTGCGCTCCAGCTCGACGGTGGTGTTGCGGGCGGCGGCGAGTTCGGCGAGCAGCTGCTCCCGATGCCGGCCGGCCGCGGCGGCCTCGGTCCGCTGGGCGGCGAGCCGCTGTTCGGCCCTGGTCCTGGCCGCGCCGACCTCGGTCGCGGCCTTCTCGGCGGCCGCGGTGGCGGTGCGGGCGGCGGCGGAGGCGGTGCGGGCGGCGGCGGCCGTGGAGGTGGCGGCGTCCAGGATCTGCCGGGTGCGTTCGCTGACCACGCCGACCACGGCGGCGCGGGCGCCCGCCTCGCGCGGGCCGTGGGCGCCGAGCAGGGCGTTGAGGGCGGAGAGTTCTGCGCCCGCGCCCTGCCGGTACGTCTCGGCGGCGAGCCGGGCGGCGTCCTCGGCGGCTTCGGAGCGTTCGGCCTCGGCGGCGGCCGCGCGCCGGTTGGCGGCGGCCTCCTCGGCGCGGGCCCGGGTGAGGGCCAGCTGGGCGCCGTTGTAGGCCTCGACGGCCTGTTCGGCGCCGCGGGCGGCCCGGTCGAGTTCGGTGCGGGCGGCGGTGAGCGCGGTCTCCAGCGCGGCGGCGGAGGCGGCCTTGCCGTCGGCCTCGGCGCGGGAGCGGTCGATCTCCTCGGTGGAGGGGTACGGGTCCTGACCGGCCGGGGGCGCTCCGGCCGCCGGTTCGGCCTGCACCGGGGAGGGCTGCGTCGGGGCGGGCTGCGCCGGTTCGGCCTGCGCCGGGGCGGGGTGCCCCGGTTCCGGCTGCACCGGGGCGGCCTGGGCGCCGGGGAGCAGCCCGAGCAGGGCGGTGAGGGACAACAGGAGGGTCGGCAGGATCCTGCGCGCCACGAGACATCCCTTCTCACGGGTCCGGAGGGGACGACGGCGGAGGCCGGGCGGCGCGCGGCCTCCGGGGCTGCGGTCGAGGCGGCGGGGAATCCGACGAATCATCCCATCACATGACAGAACGGTCACTCGCCGATCATGTTCTCAACTCGGAGGGTTTTCACACCTCGAACGCGCTCCGCCGGCCGGGTGACCATCCGATGATCCGACTGGGCGTCACCGCCACCCAGGCGCACAAGGTATACGAACTAGCGGTGGATCCGGCGGGTCTTCGTCCGTAGGTGGGGGTGTCGGCCGGGGCGACGTTCCAGACCGGTCGGACCGACCGCGTACGTCCGGCTGCGCCCGGCGCGGACCGTACGGCGGCGCTGCCGGGCCCCGGCCGAGCGGGCCGGCACGCCCCCGGAGGGCCCCTCGGACGGTTGCGGGTGCGCCGCCGGCGCCTTCGCCGGCGCACCGGCGACCGCGGCCGAGCGGCGGTCGGCCAGCCGCGCCTGGCGGCGGGCCAGGGCCCGGGCGGCGTGCGCGTCGAGGTGGGCGGAGGCCCTGGCGGCCATCCGCTCGGCGACCCGGTGGGCGGCCGGGTGGTTGGCGGGCACCTTGTCCGGCGCGCCGGCGATCAGGTCGAAGAGCCAGGTGCGGGCCCGGTCCGCACGCCCGTGCAGCAGGCGTTCGCGCCGCAGCGCCCGCGCCCGGCGGCGGGGGCGCGTGGTGTACCGCCAGCGGGCCCACGGGCTGCTCGGGCGGGCCAGCCGGATCGCGCCGATCCAGGACAGGCCGGGGACCATGATCCCGAGCAGCCCCGTCCACACCTTGCCCTTGAGCAGGGTGATCACCGAGGCCAGCGCGTTCACCGAGATGACGGTGATCAGGCCCCACCGGGTGTCCTCGCCGGGCACCACGCCGAGCGGCACGTACCCGATCAGCAGCAGGGCGGTGAACAGGATGCCGAAGATCACCGCGTCCACCGACTTGCGGCCCTGCTCGCTCCAGTACACGTCGTCCAGGTGCAGGATCAGCGCGAACTCGTCCAGCACCAGGCCGCAGCCGATGCCGAAGGCCAGCCCGAACCAGTCGATCCACGGGGTGTCGCCGTAGGTGGCGAACACCCCGATGCCGCCGACCAGCAGGAAGCCCAGACCGAACACCATGTGGTGGATGTGCAGGCCGCCGGGCGTGACGTTGCCGGGCCACCAGCGCACCTTGGCGCGGATCATCCGCACGCTGAACCGGATGAAGACGAAGGAGGTGATGAAGCCGACCAGCAGCAGGAACAGCGGTTGCTTGTGCGTGTTGACGATGTGCTCGCGGTAGCTGTCCAGCATGGTCGTCATGGGTCTTACCTTCGTTCCTGGTCCTGCGTCCTGCCTGCCGTGACATGGCCCGGGGCCCAACAGCCGCCCAACACGGATCCCGCTCGGAATCCGCCACCGGGCTCAACGCGCGGTCAGAACCCCCGGGTGCGCTTGGCCGCCCGGCGCGGCATCGCCGGGTAGAGCGAGGGCAGCTCGGCGCCCACCGGCAGTTTCAGGAACAGCCGGGCGATCTCCCCGCCGAGGTTCACCCCGATGGCCAGCGCCATCGCGATCGCGGCCGCCCGGAACACCGACACCAGGCCGGTGCTGGAGTGCCCCTGGGCGAAGGCCAGCATCCCGAGGTAGAGCGCCGAACCGGGCATCAGCGGGCCGATCGCGGCGGTGACGTACGGCAGCGCCGAGCCGTTCCGGGCCCGCGCCATCAGCTGGCCGAACAGGCCGACCAGGCCGGCCGCCACCCCGGTGGCCGCGATCGGGTTGACGTGCGCGTTGTACACCAGCGCGCCGTAGCTGGCCCAGCCGATGCCGCTGTTGAGGGTGACCAGGGCGAGGGTGCGGCGGTCGGTCTGCAGCAGGGTGGCGAAGGCCAGGGTCAGCACCATCGCGGCGACCATCTGGACCGGCGGGTAGCTGATGCCGACCAGGCTCTCGTCCGGCTTGAGCTTGGCCTCGAAGCCGACACCCAGGTAGAGGATCATGATCACGCCGATCACGATGCCCGCGACCAGGTAGATCACTTCCAGCAGCCGGGCCGCGGCGGTGATGTAGAAGCCGGTCAGGCCGTCCTGGACGGCGGCGACCAGGGCGCGCCCGGGCAGCAGGGCGAACAGGCCGCCGGTGATCACCACCGAGCCGCGCAGGCCCCAGTCGTTGAAGGACAGGATGATCCCGGACGCGGCGGCCGGCATCGCGGCCGCCACGAACTGGTAGAACTCCGGCAGCCGGCGCCTGGCCAGCGCCGAGGCCAGCCGGTCGCCGAGCACGGCCGCGACGAAGGCGCTGCCGAAGACCAGCCAGGCCTTGTCGTCGAGCCGCCCGCCGACCAGGAAGGTCGCCGCACCGGCCAGCAGACCGGTGGTCAGGGCGAGGAACCAGGCCGGGTACGGGTGCCGGTTGCGGCGGATCGCGGCGAGCCGGCGGTAGGCGTCGTTGACCGTCACCTGCTCCGCGGTAATGTCCGCCACCAGCTGGTAGACCGCGTTCAGCCGGGTGTAGTCGGAGGTGCGGCGGCGCACCACCCGGTCGGCGGTGACCGGCGGCTCGACCAGCGAGGGCTGGTGCGAGATGCCGATCAGGGTGAAGGTGACCTGCGGCTCGCAGCGGTCCAGCCGGTAGGCGTGCGCGATGCCGAGCATGGCCGCCTCGACGTCCTCGGCGGCCTCGCCGCTGGCCAGCAGCAGCTCGCCGATGCGCAGCGTCAGGTCGAGGATGCGGGGGACGTTGCGGGCGACGGCCGCCGAGGGGTGCATCTCACGGGCGGTGCGCTCGAAGGCGGGGCGCTCGGACATCGGGGTGCGCAGCAGGGTGCGCATCCGGTCCGGCCAGGGCGCCTCGCCGGGGGCGCCGGCGGTCAGCTCGGGGATCGGGATGCCGGTGGGCGGGGTGTAGCCGGCGGCGCGCCACTCCTCGGGGGTGAGGGTGTCCTCGGCGACCGAGCGGCGGCGCGGCGGGCGGGCGGGCGCGGGGCGCTCGGGGGGCTCGCGGCGCTCGGGGTGTTCACGGCCCTCGGGGTGCTCACCGCGCTCACCGCGCTCGGGGGCCGGGTGCCCGGCCGGCGGCTCCCCGGGGACAGCGTCCCGGGGGCGCAGGTCGATGGTCAGCTCGGGGTGCGGCTCCGGCGGCGCCCCGGCCCCGGGCTCGGGCGCGGGCTCGGGGGTCAGCAGGCCCTTGGTCTCCGTTACGGGCGGGACCAGCGGCACCACGGTGGTGGGCTCGACGACCGGGGCCGGGTAGCCGAGCAGGCCCTCGGTGGGCGGCGCGTCGGCGGGGTGCACCGGCTTCGGCGGTGTCTGCCGCACCTGGCGGACCGCCCGGCCTCCCCTCGCCCGCTTGCCCGCACCCGGTCGGCCCCGCTTAGGCACTTCCGCTCCTCGCCACCCCTGGTGGCCGTCCGGCCACCGTTCGATCTCCGGATACACCTTGCCTGATCGAACAGCCGGACGCACATGTACGCGACGTCCGGCGGTGGCGCTCCCGGACGCCTACCCGGCGCGCCGACCCGCGGTGTCGCGCGCTCCGGAACGGCGGGCCCGGAGCAGTTCGACCGCCACCGGGACCACGGAGACCAGCACGATCCCGACCAGGATGGCCTCGATGTTGTCCCGGACGAAGGGGATCCGGCCCAGGAAGTAGCCGAGCACGGTGACCCCGGCGCCCCACAGCACCCCGCCGACCACGTTGAACAGCACGAAGCCGCGGTAGTTCATCCTGCTCACCCCGGCGACGATCGGGGTGAAGGTGCGCACGATCGGCACGAAGCGGGCCAGCACGATCGCCTTGGGGCCGTGCCGGTCGAAGAAGGCGGCGGCCTTCTCGACGTTCTCCTGCTTGAACACCCTGGAGTCGGGGCGGCGGAACAGGCCCGGCCCGACCTTCCGGCCGAACAGGTAGCCGACCTGGTCCCCGGCGATCGCGGCCAGCACGATCAGCGCGCAGACCAGCCAGAGCGGCTGGTGCAGGTAGGTCCCGCCGGCCACCAGCAGGCCGGTGGTGAACAGCAGCGAGTCGCCCGGGAGGAAGAAGCCGATCAGCAGGCCGGACTCGGCGAAGACGATGGCCAGGATCCCGATCAGGCCGAAGGTGGAGATCAGGGTGGTCGGATCGAGCCAGGACGGGCCGAGGGCGATGCTGGTCACGGTGCGGGCGCTCCTGGAGGGGTCGAGTCTTGGCAATGCAAAGGTAAAGCAATGACAAAGACTCGCCAGGGGTGACGATGGTTCCCCGCCCGGCCCGGCGGTGCGGACCGGGCGCTGGGTAGGGGACCGGGCGGGGAGCCGGGCGGCTCAGAGGTCGTAGCGCTCGACGATCCCGGTGTGCCGGCCGAGGTCCGCCCCGGCCGCGTCGGCCAGGTCGAGCCAGGCCAGCGGGTGCGCCCAGTCGGCGGTGAGCCGGTGCAGCAGCGCGTCGGCCGCCTCCGCCGAGGCGGTCGGCGGGACGCCGAGCGCGGCGTAGATGCCGGGCAGCGAGCCGTCGTCCTCCGCCGGGTCGGTGATCCGGTACTGCTCCCCGCTGTACGCCCAGACCGCGTAGCCGGCCGCCCGCAGGTCGTCCCGGAAGCCGGACCAGGCCTCGTCGCCGGGCCAGGCGCCGTCGATCCAGTACGTGGTGAAGCCCGCCGGGTCGAGCAGGGTCAGCAGGGCGAAGACGGGACGCCAGCTCGCCCGCTCCTGCTCCGGGGCGTCCTCGGCCGGCGGGGCCTCCAGCAGGGCCGGGGCGAAGACCACCACGTCGCCGTGGTTGAGCGTCAGGTCGTCGCCGAGCACCGGCAGGATCCGGGCGGTGGCCGGGCCGGTGCGGACGGCGGGCAGGTCGGCGGTCGAACCGTTGGTGCGGGTGGCGCGGACGGTGACCAGCTGCCACTCCTCGTCCACCGGGCCCTCGGGCTCGTCGAACTCGATGCCGATCCGGGCGCCGGTGGAGCGGACCACGGCCCAGTCCCGGTTGGCGGTGGCCGCGGTGATCAGGTGCCAGAGGTCGGACTCCTGGACCGTCCGGTGGAGCTGCTCCTCCCCCGCCTCCTCGGCGGGCAGGGCGTGCTCCAGCAGCTCCTGGTAGAGACGCTGGGCGGTGGCGTGGTCGCCCAGTTCGGTGGCGGCGGCCGCGGCCAGCCGGCGGGTGTTGATCCGGTTCGCCTCCAGCGCCAGGATCGCCCCGCACTGCTCCAGCACCTCGGCCCAGCGGCCCTCGGCGGCGGCCCAGCGGGCGCGGATCCAGTGCGCGTCGGCCGGGGCGGTCGCGGCCAGCCGGTCGGCGAGCCGGCGGATCCCCTCGGCGTCCCCGGACTCGATCAGCAACTGGCCGAGCGTGCCGACCAGTTGCTCGCTGCCCGGGTCGGCGTCCAGTCGCCGCCACAGCAGGTCGGCGGCGGCCCGGGCGTGGCCCAGCCCGCCGAGCACGGTGGCCAGCGGCACGGCCAGCCCGGTGGCGCCGGCGGGCTCGCCCCGGTACCGCTCCAGGGCGACGGCGAGCAGGTCCGCGCCGGGCTCGACCGGCATCTCGGCCTCGGCCAGGTACGCCGCCAGCTCGCCGGGCGGGACGGGCAGCTCGGGCACCGGCAGCGCCTCGGCAGCCGTACGCAGGGCTGCGACCTCCCCGGCCACGCCCTCGGTGCGGCGCAGCTGGGCCAGCTTGCGCTCCCCGGTGGCCGCGAGGGTGAGCGCCACCGTACGGGCGCCGCGGGCGAGGGCCAGCCGGCCCGCGGCCAGCAGCAGGTCCACGCAGGGGCGGTGCGAACCGGTGGCGTCCAGGTAGCCGACCCAGCCGGCCAGCACGGCGCCCAGTTCGGCGTCGTTCTCCCAGGCCCCGGCCGCGACCAGCAGCTCGACCGTCCGGGTCCAGGTCTCGCGCAGGTCGGCGTGCCGCTCGGCCTCGGCCCGGGCGGGCAGCAGGGCGAGCGCCTCCGGCGTGCGCCCGAGCGAGGCGAGCGCGCGGGCCCGCAGCAGGGCGCCCCAGCGCCGGTCGCTCTCGTCGAGCTCCTCGCCCCGGGCCCTGGCGGTCCGGTCGGTGGTGTCCAGCAGGGCGAGCACCTCCTCGTGCCGGCCCAGCAGGTGCAGGGTGCCGGCCCGGGCGCGGTGGAAGCGCAGCGAGACCTGCTGGCCGGCCGCCTGCATCCGGGCGGCGGCGGTGTCCAGGTGGGCGAGCGCGTCGGCGGCCCGACCGTCGTCCTCCAGGGCGTCGGAGTACTCGCGGGAGAGGCAGTCGAAGCAGGCCCGGCCGGGCTCGATCCGGTCCAGCGTCTCGCCGACCACCTCCAGGCGCTCGGTCACGTACCCGGGGCCGTCGACCCGGGCGTGGCAGATCGCGAAGTCCTGTACCACGCAGACGGACTGCGGGCAGCCGGCCGTCTCCTCCCGGTGGGCGAACTCCAGCAGGTCGACCGCCTCGGGCATCACCGACTCGCCCTGCTGGCGCTTGTTCAGCAGGTTCTGCATCCGCCAGTGCCGCAGGTAGACCTCGACCCAGGGCAGGCCGAGGGCCCGCGCGGCGGCGACCGCCTCCGGGAAGACCGCGTCGAGCTGCTCGTTGCGGCCCTCGGTGGCGTGTTCGGGCAGCTCGTACATCGCGTCGGCGAGCCGCGCGTGGCCGGCTTCGCGCAGCTGCTGGTGGGTGTCGCGCACCCAGGCCCAGATGTCGGTGGTCATGGCTGGTCCCCCTGTGTCGTGCTGGTGTGTGGTCTGGCGCGGGCCGCTGACGGCCCGTCCGGCCGGGTGCCCGTCGATGTGCCCACTGGGGCGTCGGCCCGGGCGTCTACCGGGGCGTCGGCCGGGCCGCCGTCCGTCACGCCTCGTCCCGGAGCGCGCCGGGGCTGTCCGGGACGTCCGGCAGGCCGGCCGGGACGGCGGCGGTGAGGGCGGAGACGGCGGTGCCGATGCCGGCCAGCGCGGCGCCGAGGTCCCCCTCGGCGGGGCCGGTGGAGGCCGCCGCCATGATCACCTTGAGCGAGCGGAGCAGCCCGGCCGCGGTGGCGCTGCCGGTGTGCCCGGTGCGGTAGGCGGCGAGCAGGTCCCGTACGGCCGGGCAGTCCAGGTTGAGGTAGAGCCGGGCCTTGACCGCGCCGTCGGTGCGGGCGGTGAACGCCCGGGCCAGCCGCAGCGCGGCGGACGGGATCCGGGCGTCGGCCTGGTCGTCCTCGATCCGGGCCTTCAACTCGGCCTCCCGGTCGGGCACCAGGACCAGCGGCAGGCCGGGCGGGTCGAAGCGGGCCGGGACGAGCTGCTCGCCCTGGTCGGCGAGGGCGCCGGACAGCCAGGCCGCCTCCTCGGGCGGCAGCGGGCGCTCAGGGTCCCGGAACAGCTCCCGGTTGCCCTGCTCGCGGCCCAGCTCGACCAGCCGGCAGCCGCGCAACTGGGCGTAGCGGCGCAGGAACGGCAGTACGGCGTAGCGGTCGCCGCGGGCGATCGGGACGCGCATCGCCCGGTACAGCATCTCCTCGAAGCCGCCGCCGCTGCCGAGCGCGACGTGCACCGCGCCCCCGCCGGCCGCCCGCAGGCCGCCCGCGGTGAGGTCGCCCTGCGAGGTGGGCACCGGGACGTCGTCGGCGAGCAGGGTGAACAGCCGGTCGTCGCAGAGCGCGGCGCCGAGCAGCTCCTGGCCGTGCCGGGTGAGGATCCGGCGCCAGACGGCGGGCCGCAGCCGGGCCGTCTCGTACAGGCCGTCCACGACGGCGTCGGCGAGGGCCCGTTGCAGCGCGCGGTAGTGCTCGTCGCGCTGGAGGTCCTCGCGGCTGGCGGTGGGGGTGAGCCGGCTGGACTCGATCACGCCGCCGATGAAGCCGGCCCAGCTGGGCAGCAGGTCGCGGGCGTCCTCGGCGAGCAGCATGCCGCGCAGGTAGACGGCGAGGTCGCGGTTGTCGCTGCTGCCGTAGGAACCGCCGTCCTGGACCCAGAGCAGGCCGACCGCGTCGGTGGCGCCGGCGGCCGGGGCCTCGGCCGTACCGTCGGCCGCAGCGTCCCCCTGGACGGGCAGCACCGGGAAGGCGGTGAGCGGCTCGAAGCGGCGGCCGAAGGCGGTGGCGAAGCGCATCCGGGCGGCGTACTGGTCGCCGTCGACACGCTGGCGCCAGGGCACCTGGACGGCGTTGACGGGCCGTTCGTCGTCGCCGACGTGGACCGGTACGGGCAGCAGGACGCAGTAGCGGCCGAGGACTTCGCGCAGGGCGTGCTCGTCGGCGAGGTGGGCGTGCTCGGCCTTGAGCGCCAGCTCGACGACGGTGCCGGGCTCCGGGCGGGCGGGGACCGGGTCGACCCGGTACTGCTCGCCGCCGCGGCTGCGGTAGCGGTGGCCGAGCCCCGGTTCGCGGTGCGAGGTGGTGGTGACGGTCACCTCGTCGGCGACCGAGAAGGCGGAGAGGAAGCCCAGGCCGAAGGCGCCGATCAGCTCCTGGTTCCCGGTCAGTTCGCGCAGCATCCGGGTGTAGCCGGTGCCGACGGTGGCGAGGTAGGCGTGGATCTCCGGTTCGGTGAGGCCGGCCCCGGTGTCCTCGATGGCGACGGTCCGCCGCGCGGCGTCGGCGCGTACCCGGATCCGCGGCCGGTGCTCGCCGTCCGGGTCCTCCAGGAGCCGGCGGGTGTGCGAGTCGTGGGCGTTCTGGACGAGTTCGCGCAGCGCGACCAGGGGCGTGGAGTAGAGGTGGGTGGCGAGGACGTTCACCAGGCCGCCGAGGTCGACCTCGGTGGTGCGCACGTCGTCGGTCGGGGTGGGCTCGGTCGGGACACCTTCAGACATGGGTCCTCAGTGTGCCAGTGCGACAATCCGTCGACCATTTCTTTCTATGCATCAGACGGAATGACGGATTCTGGTCAATGCGGAATTGACCACTCCCCCACCATCGAGGGAAATGCCACCCGTTTGGTGGAGTTCGTCCACGCCACTGGTGAATGCTGAGCGTGCGACGTCAGGCAACGGCGCTACGGAGCGGCCACTCCGGATCGCGCCACATTCGCACCTCCAGCTCAGGGAGACCAGCGTGTCCCGTATTCGCGCAGCCGCCGCCGTCACCGCCCTCGGGGCCTTCCTCCTCGTCGGCGTCGGCGCCGCCACCGCGCACGCCGACAACGGCGCCGGCGCGACCGACCACTCCAACGGCAGCGTCGTGAGCAACGTCGGCTCCGGCAACGTCATCGGCACCGTCAACGGCAACGTGGTCAACACCCAGCAGACCGCCACCGGTTCGGGGGCGAGCAACCAGAACAACGGCCTCGCCGTGGCGGGCAACAGCGGGAACGTCGGTGCCCTCCAGGGCAACGGCAACTTCGACGCCCGGGTCTACTACCCGCACGTCCTCTACTAGCCGCGCCGACCGGGTCCGCCCCCGGTCGCACCGCACGGGGCCGGGTGCCCGCCGCCGTTCCGACGGTGGCGGGCCCCCGGCCCACCCCGTCTCCCGGGTGCTCCGAGGCTAGGCAGCCACGCCCAGCACCGCCCGACCGATCCGCCGTAGGCAGTCGCCGAGGTCGGGCCGGGCACTGTACGGACGGTTCCGCACCCCGTCGTTGACCAGCGAGAACAGCGCGTGCACCCGAATCCGGGCGGTCACCGCGTCGTACTCCGGGCGCACCTGCCGGAGCAGCCCCACCCAGGTGCGCAGGAAGTCCCGCCGGAAGTCCACCGCGGCCCGGCGGTCCGGCGGGGCCAGCCGCTCGGTCTCGCTCAGCATCACCCCCAGGTAGTCGCCGTTGCGCAGCGCGAAGTCGACGTACGCGCCCAGCCCGGCCGCCAACGCCTCCGCCGGCCCGGCGGCCGTCGAGATCGCGCCGTCCACCTCGTGCCAGAGCCGCTCCCGGCTGCGCACCAGGGAGGCGGCGAGCAGCTGGGCCTTGCTGTCGAAGTGCCGGTACACGCTCGGGCCGGAGATGCCGACGGCGGCGCCGAGTTGATCGGTGCTGACGTTGTCGAAGCCGCGCTGGTGGAACAGCCGGACGGCGGCGGCGAGCAGCTCCTCGCGGCGGGCCTGCGGCCTCGGCCGGGACCCCTCGCCGGTGGGCAGCGAGGGGCCGGGGGCGGTGTCGTCCAGGGGGACCGCGAGCACGGCCGCGACCAGTTCGCGCAGCAGCGCCTCGGCCCGGCGGGGCTGCGGGGCGACCGACTGGTAGGACAGCCCGGCGCAGCCGGAGAGCGCCGACCAGCAGAGCAACTCGGCGTCCGGGGCGGAGAGTTCCGGCCGTTCGGCGCGCAGCACGGCGGCCATCAGGGCGACGTCCGCGCGGAGTTCGCGGCGCAGTGCGGCCCGGCGGGCCGGCGGCAGCAGTCGGGCGTCGCGCTGCACCAGGGTGCCGAGCGGGCGGTGGGCGACCGCCACGGCGGCCAGTGCGGCGCCGAGTTCGGCGGTGCTGCCGGCCGCGCGTAGGCCGTCGGCAAGCGCGTCCAGGCCCAACCGGACGGCGCGGTCCAGCAGTTCGGGCTTTCCTCGGAAGTGCCGGTAGAGGGCGGGCGCGGTGATGCCCACCCCGGCCGCGACCTCGGTCATCGAGACCTGGTGGTAGCCGCTGCGGTGGAAGCGGTCGGCGGCCACGGCGAGGATCTGGGCGCGCCGGCCGGGCGGCCTTCGGACCACCATCGCGCACCTCCCGCATCCGTCCCGAGCTCCGCCCGAAGGCTAGCAAGGATTCACTTGGCCGCCGCGTCGAGCAGCGTTCCCGGGCCCGATCCCCGGGCCCGATTCCCGGGCGCCGACGCTGGACAGTCGAGGCTACCCGGGATTAACTTGTCGGGCCACCACCTGGCACGTTCCGCCTCCGCCGGCCCTCCGGCCGGCACCGTCGAAGGGAGCGCCGCCGTGCGCCGCACCGTGTTCAACGAGGACCACGAGGCCTTCCGGGAGACCATCCGGGACTTCATCGCCAACGAGGTCGTCCCGGTCTACGAGAGCTGGGAGGCCGAAGGCCACCCGCCCCGCGACTTCTACCGCCAGCTCGGCGCACTCGGCGTCTACGGCATCGAGGTGCCGGAGGAGTACGGCGGCGCCGGCGAGAGCGGGTTCAAGTACCAGGCGGTGATCGCCGAGGAGACCGCCCGCGCGGGGGTGAGCTTCGGCTCCTCCGGCGTGCACACCGGGCTGGTGCTGCCGTACCTGCTGGAGTACGCCAACGAGGAGCAGAAGCGGCGCTGGCTGCCCGGCTTCGTCTCCGGCGACATCATGACCGCGATCGCGATGACCGAGCCGGGGGCCGGCTCCGACCTCGCGGGCATCACCACCACCGCCCGGCTCTCCGAGGACGGCACCCACTACGTCCTGAACGGCGCCAAGACCTTCATCACCGGCGGCGTGCTGGCCGACCTGGTCCTGGTGGTCGCCCGCACCGCCCCGTACGACCCGGAGAACCGCCGGGCCGGGCTCTCCATCCTCTGCGTGGACACCACCTCGCCGGGCTACTCGGTCGGGCGCAAGCTGCAGAAGATCGGCCTGCGCACCTCGGACACCGCCGAGTTGGCGTTCGTCGACGTCAAGGTGCCGGTGGAGGACCTGCTCGGCGAGGAGGGCCAGGCCTTCTCGTACCTGACCCACAACCTGGTGCAGGAGCGGCTGGCGATCGCGGTCGGCGCGTACGCGGCGGCCGCGGCGGCGGTGCGGTTCGCGCTGCAGTACGTCAAGGACCGCAAGGTGTTCGGCAAGGCGGTGGCCGAGTTCCAGAACACCAAGTTCACCCTGGCCGACTGCCAGGCCCAGGTGCTGGCGCAGCAGTCGATGGTGGACCGGGCGCTGGAGCTCTACCAGGACGGCGAGTTGAGCGTCGCGGACGCGGCCGCCGCGAAGCTGTTCTGCACCGAGTCGGCCTCCACCGTGATCGACAAGTGCCTCCAGCTGCACGGCGGTTACGGCTACATCCTGGAGTACCCGATCGCCCGGCTCTACACCGACAACCGGGTGTTCCGGATCTACGGCGGGACCAGCGAGGTCATGCGCAGCATCATCGCCAAGTCGCTGGGGCTGTAGCGGCGCCCCGGGACCCCGGAACCGGGGGGGGGGGGGGGCCCCCCGGCCCCCCCCGGGGGCCCCCCCCCCCCCTCTGACGTGCGGGGGGTTTGGTTTGGAGGGGGGTGAGGGGGGGGGGCGATCCTCCGTGTGTTCGCTGGTGTTCCGTTTGGTGGGGCATGTTCTT
>NZ_JBVHYH010000001.1:442702-498172 GCF_055569135.1 Kitasatospora sp. NPDC029367 | reverse complement strand
GGACCGCCTTCCAGCGGGCCCTCCGGGCGCTTCGTTCTTTCGTGTTTCCAGCTTATCAGATGTTTTCCGCTCCGTTTTCCGGAGTTTCATTCATCGGATTCGCTTTCCGCTTTGTCGCCCCGGTCTCCCGCGGCGACTCCGGAACTGTACGGGGACCGACCCGCCACATGCAAATCGCCTCCGCCCGGGGTCCGGGCGGAGGCGATGCGGTGTCAGATCAGGCTGTCAGGCCCGGCCCATCTCCTCGGCGATGGCCGCCGCGAAGGCGTCGATGTCGGCCTCCGTGGTGTCGAAGGAGCACATCCAGCGCACCTCACCGGTCTGCTCGTTCCAGAAGTAGAAGCGGTAACGCTTCTGCAGCCGCTCGCTGACCTCGCGCGGGAGGATCGCGAACACCGCGTTGGCCTGGACCGGGCGCACGACCTCGACACCGTCGATCTGCCGGACCGCGGCATCCAGGCGGCGGGCCATCGCATTGGCGTGGCCGGCGTTGCGCAGGTAGAGGTCGCCCGCGAGCAGCGCCTCGAACTGGACGGAGACGAAGCGCATCTTCGAAGCGAGCTGCATCGAGGTCTTGCGCAGGTACTTGATGTTGCGCACCCGCTCCGGGTTGAGCACCACCACGACCTCACCGAGCAGCAGGCCGTTCTTCGTACCGCCGAAGGACAGCACGTCGACGCCCAGGTCGGTGGAGAAGGCCCGCATCGGCAGGCCGAGCGAGTCGGCCGCGTTCGCCAGGCGGGAGCCGTCCATGTGGACGAGCATGCCGAGCTGGTGGGCGTGGTCGATGACCGCGCGGAGCTCGTCGACCGTGTAGAGGGTGCCGAGCTCGGTGCTCTGGGTGATGGACACCGCGAGCGGCTGCGCGCGGTGCTCGTCGCCGAAGCCGTAGGCCTGCTGGTCGAGCAGCTCGGGGGTGAGCTTGCCGTCCGGGGTGGGGACGGTGTGCAGCTTGATGCCGCCCATCTTCTCCGGCGCGCCGCCCTCGTCCACGTGGATGTGGGCGGTGTCGGCGCAGACCACGGCGCCCCAGCGCGGCAGCAGCGCCTGGAGGGCGACCACGTTGGCGCCGGTGCCGTTGAACACCGGGTAGGCCTCGGCCTTGTCGCCGAAGTGGCGGCGGAAGACGTCCTGGAGGTGCGTCGTGTACTCGTCCTCGCCGTACGAGATCTGGTGGCCGCCGTTGGCGAGGGCGATCGCGGCGAGGACCTCGGGGTGCACGCCCGCGTAGTTGTCGCTGGCGAAGCCGCGAACGGCGGGGTCGTGCCGCCGTACCGCGTCCGTACGGGTGAGGTCGGTCATCGGGCTGTCAGCCACAGGTGCTGTCCGTTCAGTTCTGCTGCGGGGCGGTCCCAGAGGTCCGCCAGGTGTCCGGCGAGGTCGGCGGTGTCGGTGAAGCCCGTGAACTTGGCCTCCGGCTTCTCGGCCCTCATCTCGGGGCTGACCAGCGCCTTGATGACCAGGATCGCAGCCGCGGCGGTGGGCTCACCGTCCGGGGAGGTGGTCTCCTTCTTGAAGGAGTCGGCCATCGCGAGGGTCCAGGCCTCGGTGGCGGCCTTGGCGGCCGCGTAGGCGGCGCCGCCCGCGGTGGGCTTGTGGGCGGCCGCGGCGGAGACCATCGCGTACCGGCCGGCGGGGCTGCGGACCAGTGCGGGCTGGAAGGCCAGCGAGGTGTGCTGGAGGGTGCGCACGACGGTGTCGTGCAGGAAGTCCCAGTCGTCCAGGCGGCTGTCGAAGAAGGTCTTGCTGCCGCGCCAGCCGCCGACCAGGTGGAACAGGCCGTCGACGTGGCCGTGCTCGGCCTCCAGGTGGTCGGCCCAGTCGTGGACCTCCTGCGGGTCGAGCAGGTCGATCACCTGGCCGCTCACCTTAGCTCCGCGCACCGCGACCCGGGTGGCGTCCAGGGCGGACTCCAGGCGCCGGGGGTCGATGTCGGCGCCGATCACGGTGGCGCCCTCGGCCGCGAGGCGGCGCAGCACGGCCTGGCCGGCCGGGCCGCTGGCTCCGGCGACCGCGATGACCTTGCCGGCCAGCTTGGTGGAGGGGTTGGTGGTCACGCGGCGACTCCCTGGATACCGGCGCCGGTGATGCCGGCGGTGGCGGCGATGACGCCGCGGAGCTTCTTGGACAGGGCCTCGTAGAACATGCTCAGCGGGAACTCGTCCGGGAGCACGGCGTCGCACAGCGCCTTGTTCAGGGCCTTGCCGTCGGTGATGTCGAGCGGGAGGGCCTCGGGGCCCTTGGCCCAGGTCGAGGCCGGGTGCGGGGTGAGGTAGCGGGAGACCAGCT
This sequence comes from Kitasatospora sp. NPDC029367, assembly GCF_055569135.1. Lineage (NCBI taxonomy): Bacteria > Bacillati > Actinomycetota > Actinomycetes > Kitasatosporales > Streptomycetaceae > Kitasatospora > Kitasatospora sp. NPDC029367. The sequence continues at coordinate 495,883 of NZ_JBVHYH010000001.1, read as the reverse complement.
CGTAGGCGGCGATCCAGTGGGCCGGCTTGGGCCGGTCGATGCCGTCGCGGTAGAGGGTCTCGATCTCGGCGCAGAGGGCGTTGGTGACCTGCGGGGCGCGCTCCCAGTCGATGGTGAGGCGGTTGTCGCGCCAGCGCAGCGCGTCGTGCTTGTGCAGGTACGCGAAGAGCAGCTGGCCGCCCATGCCGTCGTAGTTGCGGACACGGTCGCCGCTGACCGGGAAGCGGAACAGCCGGTCGAAGAGGATCGCGTACTGGACGTCGCGGGCGTGCGGGTTGCCCTCGGCCTCCAGCTGCACCGCCTCCTTGAAGGTGGTGAGGTCGCAGCGGAGCTCCTCCAGGCCGTACATCCAGAACGGGCTGCGCTGCTTGATCATGAAGGGGTCGAACGGCAGGTCGCCGTGGCTGTGGGTGCGGTCGTGGACGAGGTCCCACAGCACGAAGGTCTCCTGCGCGCGCTGCTGGTCCTGGAGCAGGCCCTCGGCGTCGGCCGGGATCTCCAGGCCGAGCTGCTGGACGGCGCTGGTGGTGACGGCGCGGAAGCGGGCGGCCTCGCGGTCGCAGAAGATGCCGCCCCAGGTGAACCGCTCCGGCGCCTTGCGCACGGCGACCGTCTCGGGGAAGAGGACGGCGGAGTTGGTGTCGTAGCCGGCCGTGAAGTCCGTGAAGGTGATCGGCACGAACATCGGGTTGTCGAACCGGGTGCGCTCCAGCTCGGCCAGCCAGTCGGGCCAGACCACGCTCAGCAGGACGGCTTCCAGGTTGCGGTCCGGGTTGCCGTTCTGGGTGTACATCGGGAAGACGACGAGGTGCTCCAGGCCGTCCTCGCGCCGCTCGGCGGGCTGGAAGGCGAGCAGCGAGTCCAGGAAGTCGGGCTCGCGGTAGCCGGTGTCGGCCCACTTGGCGAGGTCCGCGTCGACGGCCTTCAGGTAGGCGGCGTCGTGCGGGAAGTACGGGGCGAGCTCCTCGATGGACGCCCGGACGTCGGCGACCAGCGGGTCGACGGTGTGGCGCTGGACCGCGGACAGGTCGATGGAGCCGTCCTTGGACTGCAGCGGGCGCAGCGTCTCGACGGCCTCCTTCAGGCGCAGCCACGCCGGGTGAGCGGCGAGGGTCGAGGCCGGGGCGTCGGCCGCCGCAGCGAGCCTTGGCGAAAGATTCTGCATCGTGGACTCACTTCGACAGGAGTTATTTCAACGAGGACACCATAAGTACGAAAGGTTCTCCCGTTCAAGGGGGTCCCAACCGGCAAACCTCCCGTGTACCGCCGCTCCGGCCCCGGAAGTTCCGCCGGAGCCCCGGGTTGTCCGGTATGTGGACGGTTTCCTGGATGTTCTGGACAGCCGCGCCGTTGTGATGCGAACCTCCCCGCATGCTCCCGGAGGTGATCACGGTGGCCGAGCGCCACGACAACCCGTTCCGGGCGCCCTCCCGTCAGCAGGCCTGTTGTCCCTGCCGCCGCGCGCCCAGCCGCTGCCACTGCCGCCGCTGTCGCTGATCCGGCCCGGGGCGCCGCGGACGCGGGCCCGTACGCCGACCATGCCGTGTGTGTTCCGGCGCCGCCACCGGGGGGGAAGTGACCCGCCGGGAGGCGGCCCGCCCGGCCCGGCCGCAGTACCCCACCGGTCCCTCCCCCTCGTCCCGCCCGGTCCTCCCCTGGAGCCCTGCCATGAGCCTGCGCAAGCCGTCCACCCTCCTGCCCCTCACCGCGCTGGCGGTCGCCGCCGCCGTGCTCACCGGGTGCGCGCCGCAGGACGCCAAGTCCGACGGGGCCGCCGCCTCCGGCGCCCCGGGCACCGCGGGTGCGGCGGCGGGCTGCGCGCCGGGGGCGCTGGCCACCCGGACCGCCGGGAAGCTGACCGTCGGCACCGACAAGCCGGCGTACGACCCCTGGTTCTCCGAGGACAAGCCGGAGAACGGGAAGGGCTTCGAGTCGGCCGTGGCGTACGCGGTGGCGGAGAAGCTGGGCTACCCGAAGGACAAGGTCGGCTGGGTGGTCGCGCCGTTCGGCAAGGCGACCGCGCCGGGTGCCAAGGACTTCGACTTCGACATCAACCAGGTGTCCATCAGCGACGAGCGCAAGCAGGCGGTGGACTTCTCCTCCGGCTACTACGACGTGCGCCAGGCCGTGATCGCCTTGAAGGGCTCCAAGGCAGCGGGCGCGAAGAGCGTCGCCGACCTCAAGGGCGCCAAGCTGGGCGCGCAGGTCGGCACCACGAGCCTGGACACCATCACCAACACCATCAAGCCGAGCACCCAGCCGGCCGTGTTCGACTCCAACGACCTGGCCAAGGCCGCGTTGAAGAACGGTCAGGTGGAGGCGCTGGTCGTCGACCTGCCGACGGCGTTCTACATCACCGGCGCCGAGGTGCCGGAGGCCCAGGTGGTGGGGCAGTTCGAATCCGCCTCGAAGACCGAGCAGTTCGGGCTGGTGCTGGACAAGGGCTCCAGGCTGACGCCGTGCGTCTCGCAGGCGGTGGACGCGCTGCGCGCCGACGGGACGCTGGCCAAGCTGGAGAAGCAGTGGCTGTCGGACGCCGTCTCGGCACCGGTGCTCAAGTGAGTGCGGAGGCGGGCCCGCCCGGGCCGGTCGACACCGCCGGAGCCGCGGCCGGGTCCGCCTCCCCGGCCGGGGAGGACGGGTACCGCCCGTCCGAGCGGCGGCTGGCGCACGAGGCGTACCGGCGGGCGCGGGCCCGCCGGTCGGCGCTGGTGGCCACCGCCTCGACCGCGCTGACGGCCGTCGCCCTCTACCTGCTGGTCGTCAACTCCCCGGGCTGGGAGGTGACCAGGCGGACCTTCTTCAACCTCGACTACGCCCGCCAGGCGCTGCCCGAGGTGCTCCGGGGGCTGCGGCTCAATCTGGAGCTGATGCTCGGCTGCGGCGCCCTGATCCTGGTGTTCGGGCTGCTGCTGGCGGTGCTGCGGACGCTGCGCGGGCCGGTCTTCCTGCCGGTGCGGCTGCTGGCCACCGCGTACGTGGACTTCTTCCTCGGGCTGCCGATGATCATCTGCCTGCTGGTGATGATCACCGGGGTGCCGGCGCTCCGGCTCACCGGGGTGACCACCGACCCGCTGCTGCTCGGCGGGGCCGCGCTGGTGCTGACGTACTCGGCGTACGTGTCGGAGGTGTTCCGCTCCGGCATCGAGTCGGTGCACCCGAGCCAGCGGGCGGCCGCGCGCTCGCTGGGGCTGACCAACGCCCAGGCCATGCGGTACGTGGTGCTGCCGCAGGCGGTGCGGCGGGTGGTCCCGCCGCTGATCAACAACCTGGTGAGCCTGCAGAAGGACACCGGGCTGGTCTCGATCGGCGGCGCGATCGACGCGGTGTACGCGGCGAAGATCATCGCGGCGCACTCCTTCAACTTCACGCCGTACCTGGTGGCGGGGCTGGTGTTCATCGTGCTGACCGTTCCGCTGACCCGGGTCGCCGACTGGCTGACCGCGCGGATGAACCGTCGGCAGTTGCAGGGAGGTGCGGTTTGAGCGGGACGGAGGTGCTCCGGCTGGAGTCGGTGCGCAAGAGCTTCGGCGGCCAGGTGGTGCTGCGCGACGTCGGCCTCGCGGTGCCCGAGCACTCGGTGACGGCGCTGATCGGGGCGTCCGGCTCCGGGAAGTCCACCCTGATGCGGTGCGTCAACCTGCTGGAGGGGATCGACGACGGCGCGATCTTCCTGGACGGTGAGGAGATCACCGACCCGCGCGCGGACGAGGACGCCGTGCGGCGCCGGATCGGGGTGGTCTTCCAGTCGTACAACCTGTTCCCGCACATGACGGTGCTGGAGAACATCACGCTCGCCCCGCGCCGGGTGCACCGGGTCGGCCGGGCGGAGGCCGAGGAGAAGGCGCTCGCGCTGCTGGACCGGCTCGGGCTGACGGCGAAGGCCCGGGAGTACCCGGACCGGCTCTCCGGCGGACAGCAGCAACGGGTCGCCATCGTACGGGCGCTGGCGGCCGGGCCCCGGCTGCTGCTGCTCGACGAGATCACCGCCGCGCTCGACCCGGTGCTGGTCGGGGAGGTGCTGTCGGTGGTGCGGGACCTCAAGGAGCAGGGGATGACGATGGTCCTCTCCACCCATGAGATGGGGTTCGCCCGCGAGGTCGCCGACCAGGTCTGCTTCCTGGACGGCGGGGTGGTGCTCGAACAGGGGCCGCCGGAGCAGGTGTTCGGCGATCCGCAGGAGGAGCGGACCCGGCAGTTCCTCAGCCGGATCGTCGCCTCGGGGCGGCTCCAGGGCTGAGGAACCGTCGGCCCAGGGGCGCTCGGCGGGGGCGTGGGTCTCCCCGGGTGGATCTCACCACGCCGGTCACCACTGTGCGCCCCCGTACGCGCCCTGGCCGCCTCGGGGCGGAGCGGTGATCGTGGACGGGACGATCGTCCGCGCCCCGGGAGGCCGCCGTTGCACGGACCCACCCTGGTCAACTGGCTCCTCGCCCTCCTCACCGCGACCGCCGGCGCCTACTGCCTGACCCGCCTGCGGCAGCCCTCCTGCGCCGCCGCGCCCCACGGCGCGCCCCACGGCGCGCACCGCGCCCACCCGCCGCTCGCCCGGGAGTCCGACGCCGCCGAAGCCCTGATGGGGCTCGGCATGGCGGCGATGGCCGTCACCGGTGCCACCGTCCCGGCCACCGTCTGGGCCGTGCTGTTCGGCCTCCCGGCGGCCGTCTTCCTGCTCGCCGCCCTGCAGACGCCCCGCGGCCGCGGCCACCGGCTGCACCATGCCGTCGGCGCGCTCGCCATGACGTACCTGGCCCTGGCGATGACCGTCTCGCCCGCCGGCCACCACCACCCCGCCGCTGCCGGAGCACCCCTGCTGACCGGCGCCCTGCTGCTCTACTTCGGCGGCTACGCGCTCTGGACCGGCGCCCGGCTGCTGCGCACCCCGGCCGGGACCCTCGTGGTCGGCACCACCGGTCTGCCGCAGGCCTGCCGACTGGCCATGGGGATCGGCATGTTCGCCATGCTCCTGACCATGTGACGCTCCCGGACCGGCCCGTCCACGCCCGGACCGGCCCGGCACCGCCCGCTACCGCCCGGCCCGGGTCCCGGCGCGTGGCGTTGGTCACTGGCTCGCCGAAAGCCGTTCCACCGGGCGTTGCCAGCACATAGGTTGGCAGGGAGCGCGCTGTCGCGCTCCGTGCGTACTCGGGGAGCCCATGCGATGACTGCCCTGACCGGCCTGCTGCTGCTCGGCCTGCTGCTCGCCACCGTGGTGCCCCGGCTGCTGGCCCGGGCCCGCTGGGTGGAGCGCGAACCGGTGCTGGCCCTGCTGGTGTGGCAGTGCGTCGTGGTGGCCGTCCTGCTGTGCTGCGCCCTGGGCCTGGTCCTCGCCGCCTCCGCCGCCGAGCCCGCGCTGCGCGCCTGGGTGTTCGCCGGGGCCCCGCACGGCGTGGAGGCCGCGTACGGCCTCCAGGACGCCGAGGGCTGGGGGCGGCTGTGCGCCGCGGTGCTGGCCGCGGGCGCGTTGCAGACGGTGCTGGCGCTCACCCGCGAGGTCCGTACGGCCAAGGCCCTGCGTAACCGTCGGCACGCCCAACTGGCGACCAGGGCACCGGAGTTGCCCGAGGCGATCGAGGCCGCCCGGAGCCGCCGGGAGCGGCTGGTGGTACTGGAGAACGTCCGCCCCGAGGCCTGGTCGCTGCCCGGCCCGAACTCCCGCCTGGTGGTCACCACCGGCGCCCTCCAGCAGCTCACCGACCGGGAGTTGGCGGCCGTGCTGAGCCACGAGCGCGGCCACGTCCGTGCCCGGCACCACTGGCTGCAGCAGTTCGCCCAGGCGCTCGCCTCCGGCTTCCCCGGCATCCGGGTGTTCCGGGCCTTCCGGGACCAGGTGGCGGAGCTGGTCGAGCTGGCGGCCGACGACCGGGCCGCCCGCCGGCACGGGCGGCACACCACCGCCCTCGCGCTGGCCGAACTCAACCTGGACCGCGGGGTGTTCGGCTCCTGCCCGCCCGGGCTGGCGCAGTCCCCGAAGCGGGTGGACCGGCTGCTCGCGGGCCGCCCCCGGCTCTCCGCCCTGCACCGGCTGCGGCTGACCGCCGCCGCTCTGGCCGCGCCCGCCGCAGCCATCCTGCTGGCCGTCGCCCCGGGGCTGCACTCGTTGCTCTAGGACCGTCGAAAACGCAAACGCACCAGCCACGCAGTGGAGTTGACGTACCGTCAACCCTGGACCGGGGACTCCCCGCAGAGCGGGGCGAACCGGCCGCCGAGGGTCTGCCCGAGCACCTCGCGATGGAGCGGCCGGGCCTGGTCGTAGCGCTCCCGCCCGGCCGGAGTCAGGGCGATCATGATGCCCCGCCGGTCGCTCTCGCACATCGCCCGGGTCACCAGCCCGCCCTTCTCCAGGCGGGCGATCAGCCGGGAGAGCGCGCTCTGGCTCAGGTGGACGGTCGGAGCCAGCTCGCTGGACCGCAGGGCGGGCCGGCCGTCGACCCGGCAGCCCTCCACCAGACGTTCCAGCACCTCGAACTCGCTCATGCCCAGCCCGTACTTCTCGCCGAGCTCACGGTCGAGCGCACAGACGGCCGAGGCGTGCCGGGCCAGCAGCTCGCGCCATTCCGCGATCAGACCGGCCTCCGCCGAGGCCTCGAGGGGGTCGAGTTCAGCCACGCCGCCAGGTTAGCACGTGCACCGTAAATTTATGCATTCACATCTAATTCATTTGCATTGGATGCACGTGCATGTACTCTCCTCCCCATGACCACCGCGACCGTCACGTCTCCCGACGCCCCGTCAACCAGCGGGCTGAACTGGACACCCCGCCTCTGGGGCACCCTGCTCGTGCTCTGCGCCGCCATGTTCCTGGACGCCCTGGACGTCTCGATGGTGGGCGTCGCCCTCCCCTCCATCGGCTCCGAACTGCACCTCTCGACCTCCACCCTGCAGTGGGTGGTCTCCGGCTACGTGCTCGGCTACGGCGGCCTGCTGCTGCTCGGCGGCCGCGCCGCCGACCTGCTCGGCCGCCGCCGGGTCTTCCTGGTCGCCCTCGGCGTCTTCGCCGCCGCCTCGCTGATCGGCGGGCTGGTCGACGACGGCGGCCTGCTGATCGCGGCCCGCTTCCTCAAGGGCGTCAGCGCCGCCTTCACCGCCCCCGCCGGGCTGTCGATCATCACCACGACCTTCGCGGAGGGCCCGGCCCGCAACCGGGCGCTGTCGATCTACACCACCTGCGGCGCCAGCGGCTTCTCGCTCGGCCTGGTGCTGAGCGGACTGCTCACCTCGGTCGGCTGGCGCTGGACCTTCCTGATGCCCGTCCCGGTCGCGCTGCTCGCCCTGCTGTTCGCCGTCCGGCTGCTCCCCCGCCCGGTCGAGGAGCCCGCCAAGGGCGGCTACGACGTGCTGGGCGCGATCACCGGAACCGCGACCGTGCTCCTGCTGGTCTTCACCGTGACCGAGGCCCAGGGCGCCGGCTGGCTGAGCCTGCGCACCCTCGGCTCGCTGGTCGTGGTCGTCGCGCTGGCCGCCGCCTTCCTGCTCGCCGAGAGCCGCGCCGCCCACCCGCTGGTCCGGCTCGGCATCTTCCGCAACGGCTCGGTGGCCCGGGCCAACATCGTCGCCTTCGCGATGGCCGGCGCGTACGGCGGCTTCCAGTTCGTCGTCACGCTCTACCTCCAGCACCTGCTCGGCTGGTCGGCCCTGGAGATGGCCCTGGGCCTGCTGCCGGCCGGCGCCTTCATCGCGTTCTCGGCCCCGTTCATGGGCCCGATCGTGGACCGCTTCGGCACCGGCCGGCTGCTGCCGATCGGCCTGCTGGCCCTGGTCGGAGCCTTCGCCCTGTTCCTGCGCCTGGACGAGCACAGCTCGTACCCGGTCCTGGTGCTGCCCTCGATGCTGCTGCTCGGCGTGGGCTTCGCGCTGGCCTTCCCCTCGGTGAACATCGCCGCCACCGACGGGGTGGCCGACGAGGAGCAGGGGCTGGCCTCGGGACTGGTGAACACCGCGATCCAGGTCGGTACCGCGGTGGTGCTGGCCGGGGTGACCGCGATGCTCACCGCCGGGAGCGCGGGCGGCGACAGCCCGCAGGCCCAGCTGGACGGCTACCGGCCGGCGTTGGTCCTGGTCACCGCGGTCGCGCTGATCGGGCTGGCGGTCGCCGCGGCGGGCGCCCTGGTGGACCGGCGCCGAAGGGCAACTCCCGTATCGGTGCCGGATTATGATTACCTGTCCGCCGCGCCGTCCGTGGCCCGTACCGAAGTCCTGACCGAGCGCTGACCCACTGGCCCCGCCCCGTACGGCCCCCGGCCGTCGGGGCACTGGTGCCGGCTCCACCAAACCCCCGTGTTGGTGGAGCCGGCCGTATGTGTACCGGCCGCCCGGGGCGGCACCCGCGTGAGGGCGCACGGTTCCACGGCGCGACTGCCGGCTGCGCAAGTATATTGGCCCGGAGTCAACGAACGTTCGGAGCAGACACGATGGCACCTCGCGGGGATTCGGTCAACGAGGAGATGCGGCAACGCTCCCGCCGACGCATCATGCGGGCCACCGTCGAACTGGTTGACCAGCACGGTTACGCCGGCACCACGCTGACCGACATCGCCGAACGGGCCGGTCTCGCCCGCGGTCTGCTCTCGTACTACTTCGACGGCAAACGACTGCTGATGCAGGCCGCGACGCACCGGCTGATGCACCAGGCGCTCTCCGGCGCCCTGGCCGAACTGCCGCCGGACGCCACCCCCGAGACCCGGCTGGCCCGCGCGATAGACGCCGTCCTCGCCCTGGCCCTGGACCACCCCCGGGTGATGCGCTCGCACCTGGCGCTCATCCTCGATCCGGACACCGGCGCCTTCGTCCAGGAACCGGAGCAGCAGCAGCTCGGCGCGATCCTCCAGGGCCTGCTCGACGACTGGGGCGCACCGGACCCGGTCGCCGAACACGCGGTGCTGCGCAGCGCGCTGATGGGCGGCTGCATCGGGGTGCTGCTGCCGGGCGCGGAGATCCCGCTGGCGCCGATCCGGGCCGACCTGTTCCGCCGCTACGACCTGCCCTGGGAACTGGGCCGCCCGCCGCAGCCGCTGCCGCCGGAACGCGAGCGGCCGCCGGCCCGCGGTTGACGGGGCCGGCGGCCGACTCGGACTGCCGTGCGGACGAGCGCCTCCCGGGCGGGAGCGGGGGATCTCCCAGCCCCCGCCCGGGAGTTGCTCAGCGTTCCTTGAGGATCGAGGAGAGCAGGTCTATGGTGCGCTCCGGCGTGAGGCTGTCCACGCAGAGCCGCTCCATGACCTGGACGTACGCGTCCACGTCGTCCCGCTTGTCCAGGTACAGCGCGCTGGTGAGCTGCTCCAGGTAGACCACGTCCGCGAGGTCCTGCTCCGGGAAGCGCAGGATCGTGAACGCCCCGGACTCGCCCGCGTGCGCGCCGAAGCGGAACGGCATGACCTGGATGACCACGTTGGCCTGCTCGGCGACGTCGATCAGGTACTGGACCTGGCCGCGCATCACCTTGGGCCCACCGACCGGCCGGCGCAGCGCCGCCTCGTCGATGACCGCCCACAGGCGCGGGCTGGCGCCCTCGGTCAGCAGCTTCTGGCGGCGAAGCCGGAGACTGACCCGGCGCTCGACCTCCTCCTCGCTGATGACCGGCCGACTCTGGCCGAAAACCGCCCGTGCGCACTCCTCGGACTGCAGCAGTCCGGGGATGAACTGCACCTCGTAGGTGCGGATCAGCTGGGCGGCCTCCTCCAGGCCGACGTAGGTCTGGAACCAGCCCGGCAGCACGTCGTTGAAGCTGTGCCACCAACCGGACTTGTTGGCCTCGCGGACCAGGCCCAGCAGGGCCTCCCGCTCCAGGCCGTCGTCGACGCCGTAGAGACTCAGCAGGTCGGCGACGTCGCGCTCCTTGAAGCTGACCCGGCCGAGCTCCATGCGACTGATCTTGGATTCGGACGCGCGGATCGCGTAGCCCGCGTCCTCTCGGGTGATGCCGCGCGCCTCTCGAAGGCGACGCAGCTGCGAGCCGAGGAGGATCCGGCGGACCATCGAGCCGCCGCCCGGCTGAACTGTGGTCATGCGGTCGAAACCTCCACCTAGGGCAAACAGCGCACAGTCTGCCATCAGTTGAGCGCTCACGGTGCCGATACTGACGGATGTTCCTATCAGTTCCGCACTCCGCACACCAGGATGCACGTGCATCCGGCGCTTGCATATGCCAATAGTGCGACTGCACGTGAATCGACTCTTGCATCTGCAGTGAGCGCACACCACCATGGTGCACGTGCACCTGCACATCCCTGGCAATCCCGCGGGCTCCGCGTCGACCCCACGCGCGACTCCGTGCACCGGCCCGACGGCGTCCCCCGCGCCATCGGGCGTTCGAGTGCGCGCGCGCCTGGTCGAGGGGGCGGCCGAGCGGCCGAGCGAGTCGGAGGTGACCGGCATGACCCCGGCGGGTCCAGCCGTGTCCGCCCCCTTATGGGAGGAGCTCTTCATGAGCACCGGTACGGCTTTGGCAGTTGACCCCCATGTGGTCACCTGTACGCTCGCTCCTCGCTTCGAAGCCGTGAGATCCGCACGCGACTTCGCCCGGACCTCGCTCCAGCGCTGGGGCCTGATGGAGCTGTTCGACGACGTCGCCCTGGTGGCCTCGGAACTCGTCACCAACGCGCTCCGGCATGCGATCGGCGCACGGCCCGACCCGTCGGGCGGCGCCCTGGGCGAGTACGACTTTCCCACACAGCCGACCCCGGAAGGGCGGCTGCCGATCCGAATAAGCCTGGTGCACCGCGCCCCCCAGGTGGTCTGCGCGGTGAGCGACCCGAGCAGTGCCGGACCGGTGGCGCGGGAGGCGGACTTCGTCGCCGAATCGGGCCGCGGACTGCACCTGGTGGAGTCGTTCAGCCGCTCCTGGGGCTGGCACCCACTGGGCAGCGGCAAGGTCGTCTGGGCCGTGTTCGAGGCGGAGACCGGCTGCGGCAGCGGACTGGACGCCACCCTGCTCGACGGCACCGCGCCGGCCGGCCGGGTCGAAATCGGTGGTCGGCACCGGCGCTCGGCCTAGGGCGTGTCTTGTGGATCAGGCCAGGCCCGCGACGCCAGGGCACGCACCTCGCCGCGTTGTCGTCGGTCGCCGATGCTCCGCATGGACTCCCTCCTCCGCCTTGCGATGCACGCACCCTGACGCCGCGGCCTGGTCCGACCTGATCCACAAGACACGCCCTAGCGCCGCACGGCGCACGGCCGGCCGAGGAACGACCCGGGAGGACCACACCCCGGGCCCTCCGGCCCGCCCCCGCGCCGGGCCGGCCCGCGACCCCGGCACCGGCGACGACTCCCCGCTCCGGATACTGCGGCTCCGGGCCCGCAGCACCGGCGGGAGCATCCGCGGCAGCACCCGCACCACCCCGGCAGGCCCCGCCGGACGGTCCGCCACCGGACCGCTCACGAGCGCACGGGCCCGCCGCCCCCGGCCCCGGACAAAGACAAAGGCCGTCGTGGTGTCAGCACCCACGACGGCCCCCCGATGGTGGAGCAGCGGCCGGTCAGACCGCGAGGTGGTCGAACTCCCCGTCCTTGGCACCCAGCAGCAGGGCCGCGATCTCGGCCCGGGTGTAGATGAGCGCCGGGCCGTCCGGGAAGCGCGAGTTGCGCATCGCCACGTCGCCGCCCGGCAGGGCCGCGAACTCGACGCAGTTGCCCTGGGAGTTGCTGTGCCGGCTCTTCTGCCAGACCACCCCCGTGAGCTCGGCGGCGGCCATCCCGTTGTAGGCGTGGTTGGAGCCGTGCGTGTCCTGCGAGTCGTGCATAGAAGTCTCCCGAAGAGCTCCGGAGTTGTCGTCCAGCGCGGCGCCCCGGCACCCGCCGAACGAACGGACCGGCCCCGTACCGGCCCGGCACAACGCCTCACTTGACGCGATGATAGCCGCAGTGCACGTGCATCAGCACGGGACATTGCAGGTGCACGAGGCTTTTCGACGGTCGCCGCGAACTCTTCACGGACCCTTCTCCTGACGGTACGTAAACGGACATAGGCGATTGAATCGACGGTCCGTCCATAACCGGCCGTGAGCGGTTCCCCGCTGAATGTTGATCTTCGAATGCCGGGAGTCGCCCCGCCGTGACCCTCCGTCAGGTCGCCCGGCGACTGTGAGACATCTCACGCCAGACCGGTGCAACGCGCCGCCCCACCGGATACGTCAGGGCAACTGAGGGGCTCCGTACGGGGCTTGGGCGAGGAATGTCCGGATTGTAGGCAATCGCCCCGGACCGGAGCGGCATGAACACGACCCCCGCACCGTGACCACCCGAAACCCGTACGGCAGCCGACTGCAGGCCTGACGGGCAGATGTCCTACGATCTCCGGCATGAGCACCGCAGCCATCCCGGGCGCGCCACTGCCCGTCCGCACTCCAGGCTCCCGTGCGCGGGGGCGCCACCGCCGCCCCGAGCGCCCCGAGATCCGCACCGGCTCGCCGGCCCTGGTGCTCGCCGTACCCGCGACCGCGGGGCCCGAGTCCCGCTCGGTCGTCGCGGAGCTGCTCTCGATCGTCCGCAGCGAGCACGCCGGCGTCCAGGCCGCGGTCGGCTACCTCCCGGCCACCGACGCCGGGGCCGCGGAGCCGCAGGAGCACACCGTCGCGGAGCTGCTGGCGGCGGCCGCCGAGGCCGGACTGCCGACGCCCGTCGTGGTGCCGCTGGTCCCGGGCCCGCACGACTTCCTGACCGGGCTTCACGCCGTCGCCGCCGAGTACGGCGCGACTGTCACCGACGCGCTGGGCCCGCACCCGCTGCTGGCCGAGGCCGTCCACGTCCGGCTGTCCGAGGCCGGGCTGGCGCGGGCCGACCGGGCCCGGCTGTTCGCCATCGCGACCGCCGCGGACGGCGTGGTCCTGACCACCGTCGGCGGCGAGGACGCGGCCGCCGCGGCCGGGATCACCGGCGTGCTGCTGGCCGCCCGACTGGCCGTCCCGGTCGTCGCCGCCGCGCTGGACGTGCCCGGCTCGGTCGCCGCCGCCGTCGGCCACCTCAAGGAGACCGGCTCCGAGCGTCCGGCCCTGGCCCCGCTCGTGATCGGTCCGGAGGCGGACTCGGAGCTGCTCGCCGCGGCCGCCGAGGAGACCGGCTGCCCGTCGGCCGCGCCGCTGGGCGCCTATCCGACGGTCGGCCAGCTGATCGCCTCCACCTACCTGGCCGCCCTGCCGGTGCCGACGGCGGAGGAGCTCGCCGAGGCCGAGGCGGAGGCCGCGGCCACCGTCGGGGCCGAGGGTTCCCGGCGGGCCCACGCGGCCGCCGAAGGGCCCCTGGAGGGCTAGCACGACCCGCTGAACGCCCGTCGGCCGCCACCGGCGGAACCCGCACGGCCCGTACCGCCCATACCGTCGAAAGGGCCCGGAACGACTTCGTTCCGGGCCCTTTCGACGTGCTCCGATTCACCCCACTGGTGAGCTGGGCCGACAATGCGACGCAATGTCCGTTTCCGGTTCATTTGTCGATGAATATCCGACGGGTGGTGAGCACGTTCCCCGGCGCGCGATTCACGGCCGCTCCCCCCCGTACCCCGAGCGTGCGCCCTTTGCGCTCCAACGCTCCGTCACCTCTTTCCTGAGGCGGAGCCAGTTATCAGAATCCGCTGCGATATTGCCGGAAAACGATCATTTACGATCATGAATTACGGGCCGTGCGGCGTTTCCCGCTAAACCGTGATGCGCATCACAGGTATTTGCAGATCTCACTTAAGTCTGCTTAACGTGCTCCCCGTTCGTGACCACACGGACCCAGTTCATCCGCGACGCCGAGTCCTGCCGTCGGATGTCCTGGCAGCGCGAAAACGCATCACGGCAGGAGCGGGGGAACCACAGGTAAGTCGCCCCGGACCGTTCTCCGGAACCGTCCAGGGCTAGGGGTGAAGCCGCGCCCACAGCGCGGCCGGGCAACTCCAGCCCGAATCCGACAGCTCACCTCGCAGGCGTGGGAGAGGACCGCGTCTTCATGCTGCCTTCCAACGGCAACCGCCTGTCCAGCCGCACCCGTCGCGTGATCGCCGCCCTCGGCGTCGCCGGCGTCGGCCTCACCGTCCCCTGCCTCACCACCGGCACCGCGAACGCCGCCTCCGTCGCCACCTGGGACAAGGTCGCCCAGTGCGAGAGCGGCGGCAACTGGAGCATCAACACCGGTAACGGCTTCTACGGCGGCCTCCAGTTCACCTCCAGCACCTGGGCCGCCTTCGGCGGCACCGCCTACGCCCCGCAGGCCAACCAGGCCACCAAGGACCAGCAGATCGCCGTCGCCGAGAAGGTCCTCGCCTCGCAGGGCCCCGGCGCCTGGCCGGTCTGCTCCGTCCAGGCCGGTCTGACCCAGGGCGGCGCCGCAGCCGCCGTCGACACCTCGGCCGGCTCCACCGCCGCCAAGCCCGCCGCCAAGCCGGCCACCCCGAGCAAGCCCGCCGCGAAGCCCGCCAAGCCCGCCGCCCCCGCGCAGGACCAGGCCCAGGCCTCCGGCGACTCCGCGGCCGCCTCCGCCCAGTCCGCCAACAGCACCTGGGCCCAGAAGCGCCAGGCGCAGGCCCAGGCCGGCAGCTACACCGTCGTCGACGGCGACTGGCTGTCCTCGATCGCCGACAAGCACAACATCCAGGGCGGCTGGCAGCGGCTGTACGACCTCAACCGCAGCACCCTGACCGAGGGCCCGGACACCATCTACCCGGGCGAGCAGCTGACCTTCGGTGACGGCGCCTCGGCCCAGGACGACCAGTCCGCCGCCAAGTCCGGCTCGGACTTCACCTGGTTCGACCGCTCGCAGAAGGCCGGCCAGGCCTCGAACGGCGGTGCCGTGAACGCCAAGCCGACCGCCCAGAGCAAGCCGTCCGCCGCCAAGCCCGCGTCGAAGCCGGCCGCCCAGGCGCAGACCCCGGCCGCGGCCCCGGCCGCCACCGGCAGCATGGCCGCCGCGGTCTCCTTCGCCCAGTCGAAGATCGGCCAGGCGTACGTCTACGGCGGCACCGGCAACGGCGGCTGGGACTGCTCCGGCCTGACCCAGGCCGCGCTGCGCGCCGCGGGCATCAACATCCCGCGCGTCGCTGCCGACCAGGCCGCCGCCAGCACCCACGTCTCGCTGGACAGCCTGCAGCCGGGCGACCTGCTGTTCTGGTCCAACAACGGCCAGGACTCCGGCGTCTACCACGTCGCCATCTACATCGGCAACGGCCAGTACGTCGAGGCCGCCAACCCGAGCTCGGGCGTCCGCCTCCAGACCATCGCCAACTGGGCCCCGGACTTCGCCGGCCGGGTCTGAGCGACCGCGAACCGAGCGGCCGCCAACGGCTGACGCCGAAGCCCCGGGGAGAGCGCACCCGCTCCTCCCGGGGCTCCGGCGTACCCGCAGGCCCGGATTCCGCATGGTCAAACCCCGGCCCACGGGGCATGCTGCTGCTCTGCACCCGAGGAGGAGTCACATGGCCCAGGTCACCATCACCCTCGACGCGAACCTCGCGATCGACGCGATGCTGCTCTCCGGCACCAAGAACCCGCAGGACGCCGTCGAACTGGTCGTGCGCGACTTGGGCGTGTCTGACAATTCCCGCCGGGCGCGCGACGCCGGGGCACGCACCTCGCCGCGTTGTCGTCAGTCGCCGATGCTCCGCATGGACTCCCTCCTCCGCCTTGCGATGCACGCACCCCAACGCCGCGCGCTGATCCGACGCGAATTGTCAGACACGCCCTACCTGGCCCGCGGCCGCCGCACCGGGACCAGGACCGGCGACGCGGCCGACGGCCACCGGGTCTCCACCGACCGCCCGGCCGCCCAGGAGGGCTGACCGGCAGCCGGGCCCGGCCGGGCGGAGCGGAGCGGGCCGGGCCGCCCCCGAGCACCGCACGCCGACGGGCCCCGGAGAGCAACCGCCCTCCGGGGCCCGTCAGTTGGCCCGCTCTGCCCGGCCCGGCCGGCCCCCGGCCGTCCGGGCCGCGCCCGGTTCTCAGCGCGCGCAGGCCCCGGTGGAGCCCCGCATCACCAGCTCCGGCTGGAACATGAACTCCCCGCGCTGGGCGGAGTTCCCGCCGACCTCCTCCAGCAGCGCGTCCACCGCAGCCGTCGCCATCGCCTCGACCGGCTGGCGGATGGTGGTCAACGGCGGCTCGGTGAAGGCGATCAGCGGCGAGTCGTCGAAGCCGACCACCGACACGTCCTGCGGCACCGACAGCCCGCGCTGGCGCACCGCCCGGATCGCGCCGAGCGCCATCATGTCGCTGCCGCAGATGATCGCCGTGCAGCCCTTGTCGAGCAGCGCGCCCGCCGCCGCGTGCCCGCCCTCAACGCTGAACAGCGTGTGGTGGACGAGGTCCTCGGCCTCCTCCCCGCTGAGCCCGAGCACCTCGCGCATCGCCGCCGTGAAGCCCTCGATCTTGCGCAGCACCGGCACGTACCGCCGCTGCCCGACCGCCAGCCCGATCCGCTCGTGCCCGAGCTCGGCCAGGTGCTGGACGGCCATCCACATCGCGGAGCGGTCGTCCGGCGAGATGAACGGCGCGTCGATCTTCTCGCTGTAGCCGTTGATCAGCACGAACGGCACCCCGCGCCCGGCCAGCCGGGCGTAGCGGTCGTGGTCGGCCGTGGAGTCGGCGTGCAGCCCGGAGACGAAGACGATGCCCGCCACGCCCCGGTCGACCAGCATCTCGACCAGTTCGTCCTCGGTGGACCCGCCGGGCGTCTGGGTGCACAGCACCGGGGTGAACCCGTGCCGGCTCAGCACCTGCTCGATCACCTGGGCCAGCGCGGGGAAGATCGGGTTGCTCAACTCCGGTGTGATCAGCCCGATCAGGCCCGCACTGCGCTGGCGCAGCCGGGTCGGCCGCTCGTAGCCGAGCACGTCGAGCGCCGCCAGGACGGTCTGCCTGGTGGCCGCGGAGACGTTCGCCTTGCCGTTGAGCACGCGGGAGACGGTGGCTTCGCTGACCCCCGCCTGCGCCGCGATGTCTGAGAGTCGCGCCGTAGTCACGGGCCCAGAGCCTATTGCACCCACGTCAGACCGCCCACCAGCCGGTGCTGTCCGGTGCGAGCACGGTCTCGCCGCCGTCCGTCCCGAGTTCGGTCGAGGAGAGCAGCAGTCGGCCGGGGACGGGTATCCGCACCGGCTCGCCGGTGGTGTTCACCGTGCAGACGAAGGAGCCGCGCCGGAAGGCGAGGGTGCCCTCGGGGGCGTCCAGCCACTCGACCCCGGTGCCGGCGCCGAGGTCGGGCTGCGCCCGGCGGACGGCCAGCGCGCTGCGGTAGAGCTCCAGGGTGGAGGACGGGTCGCCGGTCTGCGCCTCGACGCTCAGCCCGGCCCACTCGGCGGGCTGCGGCAGCCAGGACGGCCCGCCCGCGACCGGTCCGAAGCCGTACGGGGCCTCGGTGCCGGACCACGGGATCGGCACCCGGCAGCCGTCGCGGTAGCCGTCCTGGCCGGCCTGGCGGAAGAAGGACGGGTCCTGGCGGACCTCGTCGGGCAGGTCGGTGACGTCCGGCAGGCCGAGCTCCTCGCCCTGGTAGACGTACGCGGAGCCGGGCAGCGCGAGCATCAGCAGGGTGGCGGCGCGGGCCCGGCGCAGGCCGAGCGCGCGGTCGCCCGGGGTGCGGATCTGGGTGCCGAGGCCGGGCTCGTTGGCGAACCGGGTGGCGTGCCGGGTGACGTCGTGGTTGGACAGCACCCAGGTGGTGGGGGCGTCGACCGGGCGCATCGAGTCGAGCGAGAGGTCGATCACCTCGCGCAGCGCGGCGGCGTCCCAGTCGGTGCCCAGGTACTGGAAGTTGAAGGCCTGGTGCAGTTCGTCGGGGCGGACGTAGTTGGCGGTGCGCTGGACGGTCGGGGTCCAGGCCTCGGCGACGCCGATCCGCTGCCCCGGGTACTCGTCGAGGATCCGGCGCCAGCTGCGGTAGATCTCGTGCACGCCGTCCTGGTCGAAGAACGGCATGACGTCGTTGCCGAGCAGCTTGAGCTGGTCGGCGCCGCCGAGGTCGGGCAGTCCGGGGGCCTTGACCAGGCCGTGGGCGACGTCGATCCGGAAGCCGTCCACGCCCATGTCCAGCCAGAACCGCAGGATCGAGCGGAACTCGTCGGCGACGGCCGGGTTCTCCCAGTTGAAGTCGGGCTGCTCGGGGGCGAACAGGTGCAGGTACCAGTCGCCGGGGGTGCCGTCCGGGTCCTCGGTGCGGGTCCAGGCCGGGCCGCCGAAGATGGACTCCCAGTCGTTGGGCGGGAGTTCGCCGTTCTCGCCCTTGCCGGGGCGGAAGTGGTAGCGGTCGCGCAGCGGGGAGCCGGGGCCCTCGCGCAGGGCGCGCTGGAACCACTCGTGCTGGTCCGAGGAGTGGTTGGGGACGAGGTCGACGATGATCCGCAGGCCGAGCCGGTGGGCGTCCCGGATCAGCGCGTCGGCGTCCAGCAGGGTGCCGAACATCGGGTCCACGGCGCGGTAGTCGGCGACGTCGTAGCCCGCGTCGGCCTGCGGCGAGGCGTAGAAGGGGGAGAGCCAGACGGCGTCCACGCCGAGGTCCCGCAGGTACGGCAGCCGGCTGCGGATGCCGGGCAGGTCGCCCATGCCGTCCCCGTTGGAGTCGGCGAAGCTGCGCGGGTACACCTGGTAGATGACCGCGTCCCGCCACCAGCCTCTGGGCGCGCCGCCGGTCACGGGAGCCGGGGTCGCCGTCTCCTGAGCGGTGTCGGCGGCAGGCCGGGAGGTGTCGGCCAGGTTCTGGGTCATGGACGGTATCCCTCGGGGATCGGAGGAGCGCTGGAAAGCAAGGGTGCTGGGAGCGTTACGACTTGGAGGCACCGGCGGTCAGGCCGGTGACCAGGTGGCGCTGCACCAGGTAGAAGAAGGCCGCGGAGGGGATCGCGATCAGCACGGCGGTGGCGGCCATCAGGTTCCACTGGGCGTCGTGCTCGCTGACGAAGCTCTGCAGGCCGACGGCCAGCGTGTACTTGTCCGAGCTGAGCATGAAGGTGGAGGCGAACGGCACCTCGGCCCAGTAGGTGAGGAAGGAGTAGAACGCGGCCACCGCCAGGCCCGGGCGGGCGAGCGGCAGCACCAGCCGCCAGAAGGTGCCGAACGGGCTGAGCCCGTCGACCCGGCCGGCCTCGTCGATCTCCACCGGGATGGTGTCGAAGTAGCCCTTCATCAGCCAGGCGCAGTACGGCACGGTGGTGGTGGAGTAGACCAGGATCAGGCCGGCGTAGCTGTCCAGCAGGTCCAGTGCGGAGAGCATGGTGTACATCGGCACGATCAGCACCGCGATCGGGAACATCTGGGTGACCAGCAGCGACCACATCAGCGGCTTGTGCCCGGGGAACCTCATCCGGGACACGGCGTACCCGGCGGTGGCGGCGAGCAGCACGCCGAACACGGTGGTCACCCCGGCGACCAGCAGGGAGTTGCCGAACCAGGTGAAGAAGTCGGTGTCGCCCAGCACGTGCTGGTAGTTCGACAGCGTGATCTTGCCGAAGATGTCGCCGGGGTGGAGGTAGTCGTTCTTGTCCGGCCCGAGCGAGACGAAGAGGATCCAGCCGACCGGGAAGAGCGCGATCAGGCTGGCGAGGATCAGGACGCCGTGGGACAGCGCCTTGGACAGCGGGCCGCTCTCGCCGCGCGGCCGGAACTTCGCCGGCCGGGCGGCCGGGGCCGGGGCCGCCGCGGGGGCGGGGCGTTCGGTGGTGGTGCTCATCGGGTTACCTGCCTTCGTGGGTCAACTGGGTCCGGGGCCTCAGCCGTTGGCCTGCTCGTTGCGGGCGAGCCAGCGCCGGTAGAAGGCGGTGAAGACGATCAGGATGGACAGCAGGATCACGCCGTACGCGGCGGAGCCGGCGTAGTCCCGGGGGATCTGGCCGAAGCCCAGGCGGTAGGCCCAGGTGACCAGCAGCTGGGCGTCCGGGGCGCCCTTGCCGAACAGCAGGAAGATGACGTTGAACTGGTTGAACGTCCAGATCACGCCGAGCAGTACGACGGTCGAGGAGACGGTGCGCAGCCCCGGCAGGGTGATGTGCCGGAACTGCTGCCAGCGGGTGGCGCCGTCCATCTCGGCGGCCTCGTACAGCTCGGCCGGGATCGACTGGAGCCCGCCGAGCAGCGAGATCATCATGAACGGCACACCGGCCCAGGTGTTGACCAGGATCGCGGCCGCCTTCTGCGCCCACGGGTCGGTGAGCCAGCCGGGCTCGGGCAGGTGCAGGGTGGACAGCACGGTGTTGACGACGCCGCCGTCGGAGAGCATCAGCCGCCAGGAGAAGACGGTGACGAAGGTCGGCACGGCCCACGGGAGGATCAGCAGCATCCGGTAGGCGGCGCGCCCGCGCAGCTTCTTGTTGAGCAGGACGGCAAGGCCGAGGCCGAGGGTGTAGTGCAGGCTGACGCAGATGGCCGTCCAGGCGATGGTCCACACGAAGTGGGACCAGAACCGGTCGTACGAGCCGGGGCCCCAGAGGATGTCGGCGTAGTTGTGGAAGCCGATGTACTGGTAGCTGGCCGGGATCTCGTTGACGCCGATCTTGCGGGCGACGTTGAGGCTGTTGGCGTCCGTGAGGGTGAGCCAGACGCCTTCGACGAGCGGGTAGAACACCAGGACGCCGAGCACCAGCACGACCGGGGCGATCATCGCGTAGGCGTACCAGTGCTTGGCGTAGGAGCGCTTGAGGCGTTCCAGCAGGCCCGGACGCTGATCGCGCTCCCGGCTGCCCTTGCCGGTGGCGCCCTGCACGGCGACTGACATCGTTTGCACCTTCTCGGGGGGAAGTCTCGGGGGAGCCGACGGCCCGGCCCGCCGGGGTCGGCGGGCCGGGCTGCGGGGACTACTTGGCGAAGCCCGGCAGGAGCTTGGCGTAGTCCGTGGCGACGGTGTTCAGCGCGTCCTGGGTACCGGTGCCCTGGACGGCCTTGCCGAGGTTGGTGCCGAGCGAGTCGAACAGCGAGCTGTACTCGGGCAGTTCGGGGCGCGGCTTGGCGCTGCCGAGGATGGCCTGGAAGCCGGCGATGCCCGGGTCGGCCTTGACGTCGGCGGTGTAGGCGTCGGAGCGGGTCGGCAGGGTGGAGTTCTTCTGCGCGATGAAGGCCTGGCTCTCGGCCGAGGTCATGAAGGCGGCGAACTTCTCGGCGGCGGCCTTGTGGGCCTTGTCCGCACCGGCGTAGACGGCGATGTTGTGGCCGCCGGTGGGGGCGCCGGCCTTGCCGCTGGAGCCGGCCGGGACGGCGGCGATGCCGAGGTTCTTCTTGTCGGCGAACGCGGAGCCCTTGTAGATGTTGGTGATCTCCCAGGGGCCCTGGATGATCGCCGCGACCTTGCCGCTGTTGAAGGCGTCCATCATGTGGGCGTAGGCGTCGGTGGTGACGTCGGCCTTGGCGGTGCCGGGCGAGGTGAACATCGACTTGTAGGTCTCGATGCCCTTGACGGCCTCGGGCGAGGTGACGGTGATCTTCTTGCCGGCGGCGTCGACGGTGTCGGTGCCCTCGCCGAACAGGAACGGCATCGCGTAGTAGCCGTCCGCGGCCTTCATCCAGAAGCCGTCGACGCCCGCCTTCTCCTTGACGGCGGCGGCGTCGGTCTTCAGCTCGTCCCAGGTCTTGGGGGCGTCGGTGATGCCGGCCTTGGCGAAGAGGTCCTTGTTGTAGAGCAGGCCGAGGGTGTCGGTGACCAGCGGGACGCCGTACAGCTTGCCCTCGTACTTGGCCTGCTGGATCAGGCTGGGCTGGAAGGCGGAGGTGTCGGCGGCGGCGGGGGTGCCGTCCAGCGGCTCCAGGAAGCCGGCCTTGGCGAAGGCGGCGGTCCAGCCGACCTCGGAGCGGAACACGTCGGGCGCGCCCTTGGCCCCCATGGCGGTCTGCAGCTTGTTCTGCGCCTGGTCGAACGGCACGTTGACGAAGTTGACCTTGATGTTCGGGTTGGCCGCGGTGAATTTCTTGGCCAGTTCCTCGTAGTTCGGAGCCTCGTTGGTGGCGTTCGACGTGTCCCAGTAGGTGAGGGTGACCGGGCCGTCGGCCTTGCCGTCGGAGCCGGAGCCGCCACTGCTGCCACAGGCAGCCATCGAGACCGCGAGGGCCACAACGAGGGCAGAGGCCGCGATGCCACGCCGCATGAGAACTCCTAGGAGGGTGGGGGTGCCCGAGATGTTCGGAGACAGGCGCATAATGGCTGCCTCGTGCCGACCGCACCGTTGCTGCCGTCGGGCTCGGGAAGGAAGTTAACAGCGGCGCAAGATCGACGGAAAGGTCTTGCAGCAAGTTTCTGCAAGAAGCCGCGATCGTTACATCCGCGTGTCCTGGACGTGGCCGCACGGTAGTGGACGGCGCGGCGCAATGTCCGTCTCCGTCCGCTTCGCCCCATCCCGGGGTGGCCGGCGCAGCCACCCTCCGTGGCCGGAAACCGCTTGCAGCAGACTGGACGCATGCGCATCAGAGCCGCCGTGAAGGACGAACTGCCCCTGCTGACCGAGTTGGAGCGGGCCGCCGGAGCCCCGTTCGCGGAGATCGGGATGCCGGAGATCGCCGCGGACGAGCCCCCGGCCACGGAGGAGCTGGCCCGCTACCTGGAACACGGCACCGCCCTGGTCGCCGAGGCCCCCGACGGGACGATCGCCGGCTACCTGCTGGCCGAACCGGTGGACGGCGCGCTGCACGTCGAGCAGGTGTCGGTCCACCCCGACCACGCCCGCCGGGGCATCGGCCGGTCCCTGATCGAGCACCTCGCCGAGGGCACCGACGCCCCCGCGCTCACCCTGACCACCTTCGCGGACGTCCCCTGGAACGCCCCGTACTACGCCCGCTGCGGCTTCCGCCCGCTCGGCGAGGCCGAACTCACCCGGGGCCTGCGACGGATCCGCCGGCTGGAGGCCGAGCACGGCCTCGACCGCTGGCCCCGGCTCTGCATGCGCCGGGACCTCGACAGGTCCTAGGGATGCACAGGCCCTAGTTGACCCCGAGCCGCAGCACGGTGGTCGAGCGGAACTCCTCCCCCGGCCGCAGCACGGTGCTCGGGAACGCCGGGTGGTGCGGGGAGTCCGGGAAGTGCTGGGTCTCCAAGGCGATCCCGGCGAACGGCCCGTACGGCACCCCGCGCGCGCCGGTGACCGCGCCCTGGAACTTGTTCGCGGTGTAGACCTGGACGCCCGGCTCGGTGGTCAGCACCTCCAGGGTGCGGCCGCTGACCGGCTCCTCCAGCAGCGCCGCCCGCCCCGGGCTGCCGTCCGCCGGTCGGGCGCGCAGCACCCAGTTGTGGTCGTAGCCGCCCGGACCGGCCAGCTGCGGGTGCTCGTCGTGCACCGACTTGCCGATCGGGGTGGCCACGGTGAAGTCGAAGGGCGTCCCGGCCACCGGCTCGGTCCGCCCGTACGGGATCTGCCGCTCGTCGGCCGGGGTGTACTCGTCGGCGTCCAGGGTGAGCAGGTGGCCCAGGACGTCGCCGACGCCCTCACCCGCGAGGTTGAAGTACGCGTGGTTGGTCAGGTTGACGACCGTCGGCCTGGTGGTGACGGCGCGGTAGTCGACCACCAGCTCGCCGCCCTCGCCCGGGGTGTGCGCCAGGGTGTACGTGACGGTGACGTCCAGCGCGCCCGGGAAGCCCTGGTCGCCGTCCGGGCTGTGCAGCCGCAGCCGCACCCCGCCGTCGACCGGCTCGGCCGCCCACATCCGCTGGGCGAAGCCGTCCGGCCCGCCGTGGATGGTGATCCCGCCGCCGGTCGGGGCCAGCGGGTGGTCCTCGCCGTCGATGGTCACCACCGAGCCGTCGATCCGGTTGGCGTACCGGCCCACCACCGTGCCGTAGTGCCGGGCCGGGCCGAGGATCTGCGCCAGTTCGTCGGTGGAGAGCAGCAGTTGGGCCGGGCGGCCGGCCCGGTCCGGGGCGGTGAGGGTGTGCAGGGTGGCGCCGAGGTTGAGCACGCTCGCCTCGTACGGGCCGGAGGTCAGCGTCCAGCGCTGGATCGCCGCGCCCGCGCCCGAGGGGTCGAGGGGTTCGCGGCGCACACTGGTGGCCTCGCTCGCCATGGCCTGCTCCTCACTGGCGGCGGCGCTGCCGCCTCCGCCCGGTGTCCCGTTCCGTCCGGGGGCGTCGCAGCGGCCCCCCGTGGTGCCCGTCAGCCTAGCCAGAGTGGCCGCGGCGGGGGCGCTCCCACGCCACCCGCGCGCCGCCCGGACGCCCCTACCGCTCCCCGCTCGCCACTCCGCCCGCTACTCCGCCGGATCCTCGCCCGGCTCCGCCCGCAGCCCGAGCGCCGAGGCCAGCCCGTCCGGCCCGGTGCCCGCCTTGCGGTAGACCGCCGCCAGCCGCCGGTTGACCAGGCTCAGGTGCACCCCGAGCCGCTCCGCGATCCGCTGCGGCGGCACGCCCTGGACGGCGAGGTTGGCGACGTCCCGCTCCGGCCCGCTGAGCGCCTCCAGCGTCTCCCGGAAGTCGTGCACCCCCAGCCGGTTGGGCCGCAGGCCGTAGTTGGCCAGCTCCCGCCGGGCCCGGTCGACCAGCCGCTCCGCCGAGCAGTGCTGGGCCAGTTCGATGCCCTGGTAGAGGTACTCCTGGGCGTCCTCCAGCCGGCCGACCCGGCGCTGCGCGGCGCCGAGCTCGACCAGCGCGACGGCGTGCTCGTACCCGGCCGGGGACTGTCCGAGCTGCTCCACGGCCTGCTCCAGCAGCTCCACCGCCTGCTGGCCGTCCGCGATCCGGGCCTGCAGCCGCAGCGCGCTGCCGATCGCCGAGGCGGTGCCGAACCGGCGGGCGTCGTCGACGGCCTTCTGGGCGTAGTAGCGGGCCCGCTCCGGCTCGTCGGCCGCGATCGCGATGGCCAGGTGCCCGGCCCAGGGCGCCCAGACGGTGTTGTGCCAGCCGCGGACCTCCAGCTGGGCCCCGGCCTCGGTGAGCGCGGCGGCCGCGCCGGCGTGCCGGCTCTTGGCGACCAGCAGTTTGCCGTACAGCGAGGCCGCGTCCGGCAGCACCATGACCGTCGCGTGGTACGGCGGGTGGAAGCCGAACTCGTTGGCCAGCTCCCAGGCCTCCTCGACCCGGCCGCGGGCGATCAGGGTGTCCACCAGCACGCCGACGGCGTCCCAGGCCAGCGGCAGCTTGGAACCGATCCGTTCGGAGATCCGGTAGGCCCGGCGCAGGAAGTCCTCGGCCTCGGCGAGCAGTCCGCGACGGAACCGGGCCAGCCCCATCAGGAAGTACGCGAAGCCCCGGTGGGCACCGCTCCAACCGGCCAGTTCGAACTGGATGATGGCGTCCGCGGCCAGCCGCTCGGCCTGGGCGATGCGGTCGTTGTAGATGTACGTGAGGCAGAGCATCGAGGGCAGTTCGAAGCCCCAGGTGGTGTCCGTCCAACCAAGGCCCTTGGGCAGCCGGCCGCCGTCCAGGACCTCGTCGGCGAGCGCGAGCGCGTCGGCGGAGGGTTCGCCGCGCAGGGTCAGGTCCCAGGCCCGCATCACCAGCACGGCCCGGTCGGCGGCGTCCCGGCCGGCCAGGTTGCGGTGGAGCTCCTCCAGCCGGGCGGAGCGGCCCGGTCCGTCCTCCTCGGACTTGCGGAAGGCGTGCCACATGAACGAGGCCGCCTGGAGCCGCTGGCGCCGGACCGGGTCGGTGGTCTGCTCCGCCTCCTCCTGGCAGACCAGGGCGGCCTGGCCCAGCTCACCGCTGTGGGCGAGCACCTCGGAGAGTCGGAAGGTGGCGTCCACCCGAAGTTCGGGGCGCAGCGGCCCCTCGTCGGGGTCGAGGGCGAGCCTGAGCTGGTTGACGGTGGCGCCGGGGTCGGTGAGCAGCGCGGAGCAGCCGAGCTCGTACAGCACCTCGGCCTTGATGTCGTCGGCGGGCGGCTCGTTGAGCGCCCGGTGCAGGCAGCGCTGGGCGGCCTCGGGGGCGCCGATCAGCTGGTGCTCGACGGCGGCGCGGCGCAGCTTCTTGACGATCCGGTCGTCGCCCTCGCCGGAGTGGGTCTCGACCAGGTGGCGGGAGGCGGCGAGCAGGCCGAGTCCGGCGTTCTCGATCTCGACGGCGGCGATGCCGTGCATGCCGAGGCGGGTGGCCTCCGGCATGGTGTTGTAGATGGAGCTGGCGATCAGCGGGTGGACGAACTCGAGGTTGCCGTTGGGGGCCTGGGTGAGCACGCGCTGCTTGCGCAGCTGTTTGATGGACTCGCGGGCGCCCTCGCTGCTCTGGGTGGAGATCCGGGTGACCAGGTCGATCCGGATGTCGGTGCCGAGCATGGCGCAGGCCCAGGCGAAGCGCAGGGTGGCGGGGCCGAGCCGGTCCAGCCAGCTCTTGAGGGTCATCCCGGTGGCGTCGACGGCGAGTTCGCGCAGTTGCCGGGAGTTCTCCTCGACGGGTTCGAGCTCCTGGTCGCGGACCTGGTCGAGCAGGGCGACGACCTCGAAGGGGTTGCCGTTGACGACGTTCCAGAACTCGTAGCAGAAGGCGTCCTCGGCCCGGTCGCCGAGTTCCGCCCGGATCATGTCGGAGACGGAGTTCAGGGTGAGCCGGCTGAGTTCGTGCTTGCGGCTGGCGAGGCCCAGGATGCCGCGGCGCAGTTCCTGGGTCTCGCCGAACCAGTCGTTCTCGTCCTCGCGGAAGGCGAACACCAGCAGGACGGGCAGTTCGCCGGAGCGGACGGCGAACTTGGCGAGCCAGGAGAGGGATTCGGCGTCCGCCCAGTGCAGGTCGTCGACGATCATCACCATCGGCGCGCGGCGCGGTGCGAGCTGGGTGAGGACGTAGTCGAGGCCGTCGCGGACGCCCTGGGGGTCGAGGCGGCGGGCGCCGGCCTTGGGCTGCTTGAGGCCCATGGCCGGTCCGACGACCTCCTCCCAGGTGCCCATGACCTGGCTGAACTCGTCGGGCTCCAGCCGGGTCAGGACGGGCTGGAGGAGCTGGCGGAGCACGTGGTAGGGCTCCTTGAACTGCCGTTCGCCGCCGCGGGCGAAGAGCACGGTGGCGCCCTCGCGCAGGCTGGCGATCCGTCGGACCTCGTGCAGCAGGCTGGTCTTGCCGATGCCGGGACGGCCGGAGAAGGCGAGGAGTTCGCCGATCTCGGTGCCGCCGGCGGCGAACTCGCGGCAGAGCCGGTCGATGGCCGCTTCCACGGAGCGCAGTTCGGCGTCGCGGTCGCGCAGCCTGACCCGGGGGGCGGGGCCGTCCTCGTCCCGTTCGGAACCGGTTCCCGTCCGAAGTTCGTTGCCCTGATCGGTCACCGTCACGCCTCCGCCTCACCCGCTCGCGACTCCGCCCCGCCACCGCGCGCGGGGAGCCGGCCCATCACTACTGTTCGTGGAGCCGAGGTTAGCGCCGTGTACGGCTCGCTGTGCGGCATTCGCGCAGGCTGGGGCGGACGGTGAGGGTTCGGACGGCTTGCCAAGGGCAATTGCCCTATATCCCTAACGTCCGATCATTACATCAGATACCCTACGGCCCGCGAGGCGCGGATGATCTTGCGTAACCACCCTCACCCCCTGCACCCCGCTGCGTCAACTCCCCCCACACTCAGTGCTCGAACCACAAGCGCCCCCACCAACCGCTGCACCGGGAGTCCGATGTCTGACGACAACTCACTTCAGATCCCGTTCCCGCACCGCCGGAGTTCGCACGGCCCGTACGCCACCGTGGCGCACCGCGACTGGCTGGTCCGCCATCCGCTGCTCCCCGACGCCGACCACCCGGGCTACGCCCACTGGGAGGTGGTCGACCTCGCCGCGCTCGGCTACCCGGACGCCGGACCGGAGGAACTCGCCCTGGCGGCCGACCTGATGGGGTTCTACTTCCTCTTCGACGACCAGTTCGACGGCCCGCTCGGCCGCCGGCCGGCCGAGGTCGCGCCGATCTGCGAGCGGCTGATCGCCGTCCTGCACGGCGCCCGCCCCGACCAGCGCTCCCCGGTCGAGACCGCCTTCGCCGATCTGTGGAGCCGCAGCGTGCGCGGCATGCCCGCCCGCTGGCAGGCCCGCGCCGCCTACAACTGGGAGTACTACTTCGCCAGTCACCCGGCCGAGGCGGCCGGCCGGATCTCCGCCCGCCCGCCGGACCGGGACGGCTACCTCGAACTCAGACGGGGTACCGCGGCGATGGAGACCATCTTCGACATGGTCGAACGACTCGGCCAGTTCGAGGTCCCCGCCTCCGTGCTGCACCACCCGGTACTGCGCCAACTCCGCCAGCTGGCGGCCGACATACCGTCGCTCAGCAACGACGTGCGCTCGTTCCCGCTGGAGGCCCCGCGCGGCGACGTGAACAACCTGGTCATGATCGTCCAGCGCGAGCGCCACTGTTCGTCCGAGGAGGCCTGCGCCGCGGTGATGGCGGAGGCCCAGCTGATGGTCGAGCGCTGCGCCGAGCTGCACGGTCGACTGCCGGACGTGTACCGGGAGTTGGGCCTGTCCCGGGTCGAGAGCGCGATCGCCCAGCGGTACGCCGACGGACTGATCACCTGGCTGGCCGGCTACCTCAGCTGGGAGGCCCGCACCGGCCGGTACCACGCGGTCTGACCCACCCCGGCCCGACGCCGTCCGGCTCCGCCCGGGCCCGTCCGAGGCGCGCCCGGGACGGCGCGCGCTCGGACGCGCCCCTGCGCGCCCGGTCCGGAACCTCCGAAACGTCGGAACATCTGGAACGTCCGGAAGCTGCGGAATCCCCACCGTCCGTACGAGCCGGTCGTACGGACCGTAGCCGCGCCGCGCGCCCGGCGGTTATCGTGCTCGTCGGCGGGCGCCCCGGCGGGGCGCCGGCCCGACTGCGTGTCCGCACCTCCGCCGGACCGCCCCCGACCGGGCGGCGCTCCGGCGTGCCGCCCCCGGCCCGCTCGGCGCCGGGGGCGCCCGACGTCGCGAGGAGACACAGAGCATGACGGTCTACCAGCCCCCCTGCGCACCCGGCAGCATCGTCGCCTACCGCTCCCGGTACGACCACTGGATCGGCGGCGGTTGGACGCCCCCGGCGCGCGGCGAGTACTTCGGCAACCCGACCCCGGTCACCGGCGAGGTCTTCACCGAGGTCGCCCGCGGCACCGCGGCGGACATCGAGGCCGCCCTGGACGCGGCCCACGCCGCCGCCCCGGCCTGGGGCCGCACCTCCCCCGCCGAGCGCGCCCAGGTGCTGCTGCGGATGGCCGACCGGATGGAGGCCAACCTGGAGCAGCTGGCGGTCGCGGAGAGCTGGGAGAACGGCAAGCCGGTCCGCGAGACGCTGGCCGCCGACCTCCCGCTCGCCGTCGACCACCTGCGCTACTTCGCCGGCGCGCTACGGGCCCAGGAGGGCAGCCTCTCCCAGCTGGACGAGGACACCGTGGCCTACCACTTCCACGAGCCGCTCGGCGTGGTCGGCCAGATCATCCCGTGGAACTTCCCGATCCTGATGGCGGTCTGGAAGCTCGCCCCGGCGCTCGCGGCCGGCAACGCCGTGGTGCTCAAGCCGGCCGAGCAGACCCCGGCCTCGGTGCTGCTGCTCGCCGAGCTGACCGCCGACCTGGTGCCGCCGGGCGTGCTCAACATCGTCACCGGCTTCGGCGAGGAGGCCGGCGCCCCGCTGGCCGCCAGCCCCCGGGTCCGCAAGCTCGCCTTCACCGGGGAGACCAGCACCGGCCGGCTGATCGCCCGCGCCGCCGCGGACAACCTGATCCCGGCGACCCTGGAGCTCGGCGGCAAGAGCCCCAACCTGTTCTTCGCGGACGTCGCCGCCGAGGACGACGCGTTCTACGACAAGGCCGTCGAGGGCTTCGCGATGTTCGCCCTCAACCAGGGCGAGGTCTGCACCTGCCCCAGCCGCGCACTGATCGAGACCCCGGTCTACGAGCGGCTGCTCGGCGACGGCCTGGCCCGGGTGCGCGCGATGCGCCAGGGCAACCCGCTGGACACCGCGACCCAGGTCGGCGCGCAGGCCAGTGCCGAGCAGTTGAAGAAGATCCTCTCCTACTTCGAGATCGGCCAGGCTGAGGGCGCCAAGGTCCTGGTCGGCGGTGAGCGGGCCGAGCTCGGCGGCTCGCTGGCCGGCGGGTACTACGTGACGCCGACGGTCTTCGAGGGCGTCAACAGCATGCGGGTCTTCCAGGAGGAGATCTTCGGCCCGGTGGTCTCGGTCACCCGCTTCGACGGCTTCGACCAGGCGGTCTCGCTCGCCAACGACACCCAGTACGGGCTGGGCGCGGGCGTGTGGACCCGCAACATCAACACCGCCCACCGGGCCGGGCGCGCGATCCAGGCGGGCCGGGTCTGGACGAACTGCTACCACGCCTACCCGGCCCACGCTGCCTTCGGCGGCTACAAGAACTCCGGCATCGGGCGGGAGACCCACAAGGCGCTGCTGGAGCACTACCAGCAGACCAAGAACCTGCTGGTCAGCTACTCCCCCGACGCGGTCGGCTTCTTCTGACCGAGAGTGGAGGGGGGGGGGGGGGGGGGGGGGGGGGGGGGCGGGCCCCCCCCCCCCCCCCCCCCCCCCCCCCCCCCCCCCCCCCGCCACTCCCCGCGGCGGGCTCACCGGGCAAATCGCCCGTTTCTGGATCTAAGCACATGAATCAGGTGATTTTGCCGACGCGCCGCCGACATGCCCGAACGGCCCGCGCGAACGCCCTAAACAAGGACTCCCGTCCCTTTTCCCCTCGGGAGTCCTCGATGACGATCGCCCCCAGCAAGCTCTCCGACCCCGCCGTCCGCGCCTTCGTGACCGCGGTCAACGCCGGTGACCGCAACGCCTTCCTGGCCACGCTCGCCCCCGGCGCGACCATGTCCGACGACGGCTCCGACCGTGAGCTGACGGAGTGGATCGACCGGGAGATCTTCGGCCCGCACGGCCGGATGGACGTCCAGACCGAGGCCAACGGCGGCCGCGGCCTGGTCGCCAACTTCACCAACGACACCTGGGGCGAGATGCGCACCGCCTGGCGCTTCACCGTCGACGGCGGGAAGATCACCCGCTTCGAGACCGGCCAGGCCTAGTCCCCCGGCGTCCTCCGGCCCGCGGCCTCAGGACAGCCCCAGGCACCCCCGCACCGCGCGGATCAGGTTGCGCGAGCGCACGTCCCCGGTGACGCCCGGCTGCATCCCGTTGGTGACGTACCCGAAGCCGAGCCCGAGCTCCGGGTCGGCGAAGCCCAGCGAGCCGCCCCGGCCCGGGTGGCCGAAGCTCGCCGGGGAGGCCATCGGCGCGGTCGGGCCGTGCCGCCAGAAGCCCAGGCCGAAGGTCGAGTTGACGATCAGCACCCGGTCCGGGCCGTGCACCACCGGCCCGACCGCACGGGCCAGCACCTCCGGGCCGAACAGCGGCGGCAGCAGCCCGCCGGAGCCGTCCGGGCGGTCGGCCGCGCCGATCAGCGCCGCGTAGAACCGGGCCACCGAACGGGCCGTGCCGATGCCGTTCGCACCGGGGATCTCGGCGGCCTGCACCGCCGGGTCGTTCATGTTCACCCCGGGCAGCACCGAGGCGAAGGCGCGGGCGGTCAGCGAGGCCGGGTCCTGGTAGGCGTCCCGGACGGACTGCTTGGGCCGCAGCCGCAGCCCGCTCGGGCCGGTCCGGGCCGCCTCCGGGGCGGGCAGGTCGACCAGCTTGCCGACCCGGGGCGCGGCACCGGCCGGCAGTCCGATCCACAGGTCCAGCCCGAACGGCCGGGCGACCTCCTCGGCGAAGTACTGGCCGATGCTCCGGCCGCTCGCCCGCCGCACCACCTCGCCGACCAGCCAGCCGAAGGTGTACGGGTGGTAGCCGTGCGCCGTCCCGGGCTCCCAGGCGGGCTCCTGCGCGGCCACCGCGGCGACGGCGCGCTCCCAGGTCAGCACGTCCTCCAGGCGCAGCGGCGCGTCCAGCGCCGGCACTCCGGCCTGGTGCGACAGCAGCCAGCGCACCGGCACCGCGCCCTTGCCGGCCGCCGCGAACTCCGGCCAGTACGAGCTGACCGGCGCGTCCAGGTCGAGCAGGCCGCGCTCGACCAGCAGCAGCGCGGTGGCCGCGCTCAGCCCCTTGGTGACCGAGCGCAGCACCTGGGCGGTGTCCGCCGTCCACGGCACCGCCGGCGCGGGCCGGCCGCCGACCTCGGGCCGGGCGTCGCCGCCCCACAGGTCGACCACCTTGCGGCCGCGCAGGTAGAGCGCGAAGGCCGCGCCCAGCTCGCCGTACTCGGCGAAGTTCCGCGCGAAGGCCTCCCGTACGGGCTCGAACCCCTCGGCCGTCTCGCCCCAGATCTCCACCATCGCGCGCCGTCCTCAGCTCGTTCGTCGACGTCAGAATTCCTCGATCCCGCGTTCGAAGCGGGCCCGGAAACCCTAACCTGTGGTTCATGACCAACCCTGCCGAAGAGCTGCTGGACATCGTCGACGAGAACGACCGGGTGATCGGGACGGCGCTGCGGGGGGAGGTCTACCGCCAGGGGCTGACCCACCGCTGCGTCTTCGTCATGGTCCGCGACCCGGCCGGGCGGATCTTCGTCCACCGCCGCACCGACACCAAGCTGTTCGCCCCCGGCGCGTACGACATGTGGGTCGGCGGCGTGGTCGGCTCCGGCGAGAGCTACGCCGAGGCGGCCGTCCGCGAGGCCGAGGAGGAGCTCGGCGTCCGGGGCATCGCCCCGCGCCCGCTCTTCAAGTTCCTGTTCCGGGAGCCCGACGGCGGCAGGCTCTCCTGGTGGTGCGACATGTACGAGGCGGAGTGGGACGGCCCGGTCTCCCCGCAGGAGTCCGAGGTCGCCTGGCACGCCTGGCTGACCCCGGCCGAGCTCGCCGAACGCCTCGCCCGCGACACCTTCGTGGTCGACGGGCTGGAGGCCTACCGCCGCTACCTGGAGCTCAAGGCCGGGTAGCCCACCGGCCGGGCCGGGTCGGGCCGGTTCGGTTCGGTAGGCGCGGGAAGGCCGCATGGGCCCGCGGACGGCCGCCGGATAGGCTGCGCGCATGGCCTCCCGTACGCCGTCGCCGACGGCCGACCGCGCAGCACGGACCGCCGCCGCCCCCGACCGGGGGGCCACGGGCGAGCGGCCGCGCCGGCGGCTGAGCGTCGACGAGCGGCGGGAACAGCTGATCGCCGTGGCCCTGGAGCTGTTCAGCCGGCGCCCCCCGGAGGAGGTGTCGATCGACGACATCGCCGCCGCCGCGGGCGCCTCCCGGCCGCTGGTGTACCACTACTTCCCGGGCAAGCAGGCGCTGTACGAGGCCTCGCTGCGGCGCGCCGGGCGGGAGCTCTCGGCGCGTTTCGAGGAGCCGATGGAGGGGCCGCTGTCGGAGCGGCTGTACCGGGTGATGGGCCGCTACCTGGATTTCGTGCAGAGCCACGGGCCCGGCTTCGCCGCGCTGCTGCGGGGCGGCTCGGTGGCGGCCAGCCCGGGCACCTCGGCGGTGATCGACGAGGTCCGCCGGGCGGCGCACGACCAGATCCTCGCCCACCTGGCCGTCCCGGCGCCGAGCCCCGGGCTGCGGCTGACCGTCCGGGCCTGGATCGCCAACGCCGAGATCACCTCGCTGGAGTGGCTGGCCGAGCGGTCCGTACCGCTGGAGGAACTGCAGCTGCACCTGGTCCAGGAGTTCGTCGCCTCGCTCGCCCTCACCGCCGCCCGGGAGCCCGCGCTGGCCACCGAGCTGGCCGCCTTCCTCGCCGACGAGCGGCCCGAGGGGCCCTCCGGGCGGCTGGTCCAGGACCTCGCCGGGCTGCTCGCCGTCCCCGGCATCCTCGACGCGCTCACCGCGCTGGCCGCTCCGACGGTCGGTCCGGCGGAGAGTTCCGCGCCCGGTTCCGCGCCCGCTCCGACGACCTCCGGACCGGTGGACGAACCGTCCGCGCAGGCCACGGAAGGGTCCGCCGACGCCTCCCCGGCGTGATCATCGGGTGATCCTGCGGTTCGGTGCCGACAGTGGGCTCTGATAGGAATGGGCGGGGACCTGACGACCCGCCGCCCGGGCGGTTCCGGTCCCACCCGAACCACCGACCGCAGACGGAGCAGAGCGGGGGGCTCACCAGTTGACCCAGGACGTCCAGTTCAGTGCGGAGGCCAACCCCTTCGCGGCAGCCGAGCAGGTCTGCGCGACCCTCGGCACGCTCACCGACGCCCTCTTCGACGAGCACACCTCGCGCCTCCCGGCCGCCGCGCTCAGCACCCCGAAGCCGACTGAACACCCCGCCGCCGAGGCGCTGTTCGGCCTGCCGCTGGCACCCAACGGCCCGGTGCACGAGGCCGTTGACCGGCTCGGCACGGTGCTCACCGCCGGAACGGCCCGCCCCGGCACCGGCGCACGGGTCGCCGACCGGGTGACGACCGCACTGCACAACCGCTACGGCGGCGGCGCGGTGCGCGGCGCCATCGCCGACCGCGGTACCACCTCGGCCGCGCTGTTCCAGCTGCCGGTCACCGGCGAGTTCGCCGACGCCAAGCTGCGCCCGCCGTTCGCCCCGGCCCTGGCCGCGCTGGCGGCCGGTCAGCAGACCCGGCAGCCGGTCGAACTGGCCACCGGCGCGGGCACCGAGGTCCGGCTGGTCGTCCCGCCGGGCTTCCACCCGCTGACCTCCCCCGGCGGGCCCGCCGGGGTCTCCGCCCGTACCGTGCCCGCCCCTCCGGTGGACACCGCCGGGGACGCCGACGGCGCCGACCGGGCCACCCTCGCGGCGGCCGCCGAACTCACCGGGCACCTGGCCGAGGTCGCCGAGGAGCTGTTCAGCGCCACCGGGCCGGAGCCGCGCCGCGACTTCGCGGTGATCACCGCCACCCTGACCGACCTGCTCCAGGACGCGGGCGTCCGCTACGCGGGCGTCTGCGCGCTGGAGGTGGACGGACGCGCCTCCGAGGCCACCCTGGTCATCTCGCTCGCCCGGCACCCCCTGCCGATCACCGCGCTCGCCACCGAACTGGCCACCGTACGGCGGCATGCCGAGGTCTGGACGGTGCTGCTGCCCGCCGGGCCGGCCGCCGTGCTGGTCGAGGGCCGGACCGTGCCGGTGCCCGGGGCGCTGGCCGCCGACGGGCAGCGCCGCTGGGTGGTCACCTCGGCCGTCCAGGCCTTCGTACCGCTGCCGGACGGCGGCACCGTGCTGTGCGCCCAGCTGTCCACGGCCCGGCCGGAGGACTGGGAGCTGTACACCGAGGCGTTCGCGGAGCTGTTGAAGAGCATCCAGTTCGGCTGGGACGGCGAGTCGCTCCGGACACCGGCCGCGCCCGCCCCGGTGGCCGCCCCGCCCGCACCGGTGGCTGCCCCGCCCGTCCCGGTGACCCCGCCCGCCGCTCCGCCCGCTCCTCCGGCCACCGCCCCCTCGGCGGCGGACCAGGAGGAGAAGCCGGTGCACCTGCGCGGCACCCCGGTGCGCATCCCGCCCGCCGACTTCAACCCCTTCGCCCCGGTCGCCGAGGAGCCGACAGCGGCCCCCGCGGCGGAGGCGGCGGACGCTCCGGCCCCGCGCAAGGGCACCCCGGTGATGATCCCGCCGCCGGACTTCGACCCCTTCGGCATCTCCGGCACCACCCCCACCACGGACGAGCCCGCCGCACCGCCCGCCGGGGGCACCCAGGCACCGGACCCGTTCGGCACCACGGTCGCCGCCGAGCAGAAGCCCGACCCGTTCGGCACCACCGTCGCCGCCCAGGGCCCCGCCGTCCCGCCGCCGCCCTCGACCCCGCCGCTGATCCCGGCCCAGCCCGCTCCGACGGCGGCCCCCGCAGCGGACGCGGCGGACGCCCCGGCCCCGCGCAAGGGCACCCCGGTGATGATCCCGCCGCCGGACTTCGACCCCTTCGGCATCTCCGGCACCACCCCCACCACCGACGAACCGGAGGCGGAGGCCGAAGCCGCGGAGGACGCCGCCCCGGAGCACCGGCCGTTCGGCTGACCGGCGACGGCCGGGGGCCTTCCGGAGCGGCTCACCGCCTCGGAAAGCCCCCGGCCGTCCGTCCCGTCGGCCATCCGTCGGCCGCCATCCGTCGGCCGTCCGCCGTCAGGCGCTCCCCCGCGCCGCGATCAGCGCCGCCACGCCGTCCAGCATCCGCGCCAGCCCGAACTCGAACAGCGCGTCCAGGCCCATGTCGATCTCCGGCCCCCGGTTCAGCGCCTCGAACATCGGGAACCGCTCCGGGTCCGTCATCAGCCGGTCGTGGTCCCGGTCGTCCAGCCGGTCCATCCACTCGTCCGCGGACATCCCGCTGTCCTGCTCGGCCTGTGCCTCCCGCTCGAAGTGGACCGCCAGTCCGCAGGTGAAGGCCGCCAGGCTGACGGCGGCCTGGGCCATCTCCTCCATGCTCAGCCCCGTCCCCGCCAGCGCCGCCAGCGACCGCTCGGTGTGCAGCGCCGCGTCGGGCGCCAGCACCGGCCGGGTGAAGGACATGGTGGTGGCCAGCCACGGGTGGCGCCGGTAGATCCGCCACTGCAAGCGCGCGATCTCGTCCAGGCCCGTCCGCCAGTCCGGCGCGGGTGCTCCCGGGAGCGGATGCTCGGCGAAGGCCTTGTCCATCATCAGCCGCAACAGCTCGTCCTTGCCGGGCACATGGCGGTAGAGCGACATGGTGGCCACGCCCAGCTCGGTCGCGATCCGACGCATCGACAGCGCCGCCAGCCCCTCGGCGTCGGCCACCTGCACCGCCACCGCGACGATCCGCTCCCGGCCGAACTCCCGCTCCCGGCCGAACTCCCGCTCCCCGCCCTTCCCGCGCCGCCCGCCCGTCGGAGCCGGGGTCGCGACCGGCGCCACGGCGGGAGCGGCGGCCGGAGCCGGATTCCCGGTGGGAGCAGCCGTCGGAGCCGTCGGAGCCGTTGGAGCCGTCGACCGGGCCTCCGGCCGGGCCGCCACCACCGTCCCCACCCCGGGGACGGCCCGCACCAACCCCTCCTCGCGCAGGCGGTTCAGCACCTTGGTCGCGGTGGCCATCGCCACGCCCCACTCCTGCACGATCCGCCGCGTCGAGGGCACCCGGGCGCCCGGCTCCAACTCCCCCGCCGCGATCCGACGTCGGAGCTCCGCCGTGATCCGCTCCGAAGGCGATCCGCTCTCCACCACCACACCACCGCCCGCTCGACCCGACCGACCTGCGCAGCGCCCCGGTTCAGTCGGCCCGGCGCGCCAGGTGCACCACGTCCGGCACGCCCCGGCTCACCGGGACCTCCGCGGTCACGACGTCCGAGAACCCGGCGGTCCGCAGCGCCTCCTCGAAGGCCGCCGACGGCTGGGCGCTCCACACCGCCAGCACCCCGCCGGGCCGCAGCCGGTGCCACAGCACCGCGAGCCCGTCCGCCCCGTAGAGCCCGGAGTTGGAGTCGGTGACGGTCCAGTCCGGCCCGTTGTCGATGTCCAGGCACAGCGCGTCGTAGCGCTCGCCGTCGGCCGCGGCCAGGTACTCCAGCAGGTCGGTGTGGATCACCGAGACCCGCGCGTCGTCCAGCGCGCCACCGGAGAAGGCGCCCAGCGGGCCGGAGCGGTGCCAGTCGATGATCGCGTCCTCCCGCTCGACGACGGCGATCCGCCCCCAGCGCGGCTCGGCGGCCGCGTACGCGAGCGAGAAGCCGACGCCGAGTCCGCCGATCAGCACCGACGGCGCGGCCGGGCCGGCGCCGGTGCGGTCCAGTTCGTCCAACGCCGCCTGGATCAGCAGCCGTTCGGAGCGCCCGTCCGCGGTGTCCATCAGGAAGCAGCCGTTGGCGATGATCTCGTAGTGCCGGCCGCGCTGCCGCAGCACCACCTCGCCGAACGGGCCCTCCCGCCGGTCGAGCGTGACGACGGCCTCGTGGGCGTCGCGTTCGGGCAGTGCGGTGGTCATGCTTCCTCCTCGGCGGACTCGGCGGTGCTTCGCCTCGTCGGGGCGATCACCCACCCGACAATAACCGAGTCCCCGCCGGCCGGGCCGGAGACCGGATCCGGGCCGGCGGGCGGGCAGACGGGCGGGCCGGCGGGCGGCCGGACGCTGAGGACGCTCAGGTCGTGAGCAGCACCCCCGCGTACGACACCCCCGCGACCACCACCCAGGACCCGAGCCCGAGCAGCGCGATCCGCCCGCCGGTCTTCGCCATGGTCGGCAGGTGCACCGCGCTGCCGAGCCCGAACAGCGCGGCGGCCAGCAGCAGTTCCTGCGCGTCCCCGGCCAGGGTGAGGGCCCGCTCGGGCAGCACCCCGGTGGTCCGCAGCACGATCATCGCCAGGAAGCCGGCCACGAACAGCGGCACGATCGGCGGCCGGCTGCCGGTCTTCGCGGTACCGTCCGTACCGGCCGTACGGTCCGCACAGGCCGCACCGTTCGCACCCGCCCGGCGCGCGGTGCGCGCGTTGCGCCGCACCGTCACGGCCACGCCCGCGACCAGCGGCGCCAGCAGCACCACCCGCATCAGCTTGACCAGCACGGCCTCACGCAACGCGCCCGGGCCACCGGTCTGCGCCGTGGCGACCACCTGCCCGACGTCGTGCACGCTCGCCCCGACCCAGCGCCCGAACTCGAGCTCGCCGAGCCCCAACGGGTGCTGCAACAGGGGCAGTACGGCGATGGCCAGGGTTCCGCACAGGGTGACCAGCGCGACCGAGGAGGCGACGTCCTCCTCCTCGCTGCCCGCGGCCTGGCTGACCGCGCCGATCGCCGAGGCCCCGCAGATCGAGTAGCCGGTGGCGACCAGCAGCGGCTGGTCGCCGGGCAGCCCGAGCCGCCGGCCCAGCCAGAGCGTGCCGGCGAAGGTGGCGGCGACCACGGTGAGCACCATGGCGACGGTGGCCCAGCCGAGGCCGAACACGTCGTCCAGGCTGAGCTTGAGTCCGAGCAGCACGATCCCGAGCCGCATCAGCCGCTTCCCGGCCGTCGACAGCCCGGACCGGGCGACCCCGCGGACCACCGGGCGCAGCCCGGGCAGGTGGGCCGCCGCCATGCCGAGCACGACGGCGGCGGTGAGCTTGGGCACGGCGGGGACGGCCGCGTGGACGGCGATCGCGGTGGCCACCCCGACCGCCGCGAGCAGCAGGCCGGGGGCGTCCCCGCCGAGCGGGGGGAGCGAGCGGGTGCGGGCGGCCCGCTCCCGGAGGGTGAGTGCCACGCCGCCGCTCACCGCTCCTGGTCGGCGGGGAGCCGGTAGACCCGCCGGATGCTGGTGCCGAGCCGGGAGACGTCCGCGCCGTACACGTGGATGGAGATGGCGGTGGTGCTGCAGGCGTTGCGCACCAGGTGGATGTCGCCGGGCGGGGCGAAGGCGGCGACCGTCCCGGCCGGGCCGGCCACGTGCTCGGTCTCGACCAGGCGGGAGGTGCGTCCGTCGGAGATCAGCCGGTAGCGGGTCTCGCTCTCCTGGCCGCGGTGGACGCCGGCCACGCACCAGGAGACGTGGTCGTGGATCGGGGTCTGCTGGCCGGGCAGCCAGACCAGGGCGACGACGGAGAAGCTGCCGTCGGCCTCGGCGTGCACGACGTGCTGGCGGTAGCGCTGCGGGTCACCCTCGCACTGGGCGGGGGTGAGCAGCGCGTCGGGGCCGTCGGGGTCGGCGAGCAGGTGCGGGGCGAGGCGTTCGCCGACCAGGTACGCGGTGAGTTCGGGGGGCAGTCCGCGGTCCACGACGGAGCGGATCTCGCTGACCAGTGCGGTCATCCGCTCGGTGAGCCGGTCGCTGCCGACCGTGGCTGGGAGTGTCATGGCAGCAGGTTCGGACCACCCGACCTATCACGTCCAACGAGGGTTTCTAAGCATCACCCCCATCCGCGCTTATGGGTCGACCCGCCCGTCGAGCGCCCGCGGCGCCGGGGTCAGCAGCCGACCCGGCTCGCCGCCGCCTGCCGCAGGTGGTCCAGCACCAGCCCGGTGGCCGGGATCCGCCGGTGCTCGCGCAGCACGTACGCGCTCACCTGCCGCCGCAGGTGCGGCTCGACGGCCCGCCCGGTGACCTTGCGGTGGCACATGAAGGAGAGCACCAGCGCGGGCATCAGCGCGATCCCCACTCCGGCGGCGACCAGGCTCTGCACCGCCAGGTTGTCGTCGGTGGAGAACACGATGTCGGGCGCGAACCCCTCCTCCGCGCAGACGTGCAGCAGGTTGGCCCGGCAGCGCGGGCAGCCGGCGATCCAGCGCTCGCCGTCGAGGTCGGCCAGCCGGACGGCGTGCCGGCGGCCGAGCGGGTGCCCGACCGGCAGCAGCACCGTGAGCAGGTCCTCCATCAGCGGGATCTCGTCCAGGCCGTCCGGCAGCTCGGTGGCCTGGCCCGGGTAGCGGAAGGCCAGCGCGATGTCGCACTCCCCGCGCAGCAGCCGCTGGACGGAGTCCGGCGGCTCGGCCTCCAGCAGTTCGACCCGGACGCCGGGGTGCTCGGCGAGCAGCCGGGCCATCGCCTCGGGTATCAGGGTGGCGTTGGCGCTGGGGAAGGCGCAGACCCGGACCCGCCCGGCGCGCAGCCGGGCGAGCGCGGCGAGCTGCTGCTGGGCCGCGGAGAGGCTGCCGAGGATCAGTTCGGCGTGCCGGGAGAGCGCCTCACCGGCCTCGGTGAGCCGCAGGCCGCGGCCGGCCCGGGTGAACAGCGGGACGCCGACGGTGCGTTCGAGGGCCTTCATCTGCTGGGTGATCGCGGGCTGGGTGTAGCCGAGTTCCCGGGCCGCGGCCGAGTAGGAACCGGCTCTGACGACCTCGTGGAACGTCCTGATGTGCCGCGAGTCGAACACCGGCTCCATGGCCCCTCCGCCCGGTCGTCTGCCGCCTGCCTCCGCAATCATAAGAGGAATTTGGAGGTCCAGGCCTCGACCCCTTCGGCACCTATGGTTAAGTCCCGAACCGCCCTTCCCCCCACTGTGGATGCCGGGTCCTCACCGCGCCGACGGCGGCAGCCCCATCGCCACCCCCGCCTTGGCCACCGGCGCCCCGCCCCGCACGCTCGGACTGCGCCGACTGCGCCGCTCGACCCAGCGGGCGAGCCAGGACAGCAGCAGACACATCCCGATGTAGATCGGCGCGATCACCATCACCACCGGGATGAACGGCAGGTCGTAGTCCAGGTTGGTGGCGATCAGCTTCCCCGCGTGCAGGAACTCCTCGTAGGTGATCAGGAAGCCGAGCGAGGTGTCCTTGAGCGCGACCACCAGCTGGCTGATGATGGCCGGCAGCATCGCCCGGTTGGCCTGCGGCACCAGCACGTACGCCATCACCTGGGTCTTGCGCATGCCCAGCGCGTACGCCGCCTCCCGCTGCCCCCTGGGCACCGCGAGCACGCCGGCCCGGAACACCTCGGCCAGCACCGAGCCGTTGTAGAGCACCAGCCCGGCCACCAGCGCCCAGAGCGGCTGCACCTTGAGGGCGACGAACACGAAGAAGATCATCACCAGCAGCGGCATGGCCCGGAAGAACTCCACCACCAGCGTGGAGAACCACCGCACCACCCGGTGGTCGGACAGCCGCCCGGCCGCGAACAGCGCGCCGAAGGGCAGTGCGAACAGCACCGTCCAGCCGAAG
The DNA here is from genome assembly GCF_055569135.1 of Kitasatospora sp. NPDC029367. NCBI lineage: Bacteria > Bacillati > Actinomycetota > Actinomycetes > Kitasatosporales > Streptomycetaceae > Kitasatospora > Kitasatospora sp. NPDC029367. The sequence continues at coordinate 454,611 of NZ_JBVHYH010000001.1, read as the reverse complement.
GCCCGGAGGGTGTTGCCCAACCCGCGCAGCAGCAGGTCCTGCACACCCCGGTACTCGAAGGGCTCCCACTTGGCGTAGGTGAACTGGTGGGTGTGGAACAGCATGTAGACGATCCAGCCGATCAGCGCCGCGATCAGCAGCAGCGCGATCCCGCCGTACAGCCGGTGCCGGGCCAGCGCCTTCGGACCGGGGATGTCGTACAGCGCCGAGGATCCAACCGTCATCGGGACACCGCCACTCGTCGTTCCAGCAGGTTGAAGACGGCGCTGACGGCCAGGGTGATGATCAGGTAGCCGACGGCGATCCAGACGAAGGTCCAGATGATGCTGTAGCCCAGCTCGTTGATGGTCCGGTAGGTGCCCAGCAGCTCGGTGACGCTGAACGAACCGGCGATCGCCGTGTTCTTCGCCAGTGCGATCATCACGCTGCCGAGCGGCGCCACCACCGAGCGGTACGCCTGCGGCAGCACCACCAGCCCCATCGTCTGCCCGAAGCTCATCCCCAGGCTGCGAGCCGCCTCGCCCTGCCCGGACGGCACGGTGTTGATGCCCGAGCGCATCGCCTCGCAGACGAAGGCCGAGGTGTAGCAGCCGAGCGCCAGCACGGCGAAGGTGTAGAAGGGCAGCGTGATGTCGAACCGGGGCAGGCCCAGCACCACGATGAAGAACAGCAGGGTCAGCGGCGTGTTGCGCAGCAGCGTCACCCACACCGTCCCGAACGCCCGCAGCGGCCGGACCGGCGAGACCCGGAAGCCCGCGATCAGCACGCCCAGCAGCAACGACAGCACGGCGCTCACCGCGAACAGCGAGAGCGTGCCGAGGAAGCCGTCCCAGTAGGTCGACCAGTTGTCGGTCAGGGTTTTCACGGCGCGGCCCTCTCAGTACCGGTCGATCGGCGGCGGGGTGGGCGCGGGTTCCCCGGACAGGCCGAGGGTCGCGTCGAAGGCCTTCTTCCAGTCGCCGTTCTGCTCGTGGTACGCCAGCGCGTCGTCCAGCGCCCCGCGCAGCACGGTGTCGTTCTTCGGCGTGCCGATCCCGTACGGCTCGGTGGAGAACAGCGGGCCCACCACCTTGAGCTCGTCCGGGACCTTGGCCGCGTAGCCCAGCAGGATCGCGTTGTCCGTGGTGACGGCGTCGACCTGGTCGGTGATCAGGTTGTCCACGCAGGCCGAGTAGGTGTCGTAGCCGATCAGGTGCGCCTTGGGGTACTGCGACTGGATGCGCTGGTACGGCGTCGAACCGGCCGCCGAGCACACCTTCTTGCCGTTCAGGTCCTGCGGACCGTGGATGCTGTCGTCGTTCTTGCGCACCAGCAGCGACTGCCCCGCGATGAAGTACGGCCCGGCGAAGCCGACCAGCTTCTTCCGGTTGTCGTTGATGGTGTACGTGCCGACGTAGTAGTCCACCTGGCCGTTCTGCAGCGCGGTCTCGCGGTTGGCCGAGGCGATGGTCCTGAACTGGATCTTGTCCGGCGGGAAGCCGAGCGAGGCGCCGACCATCTTGGCGATCTCGATGTCGAAGCCGGAGTACACGCCGGTGGCCGGGTTCTTCTGGCCCAGGTACGGCTGGTCCTCCTTCGCGCCGACCACCAGGTGGCCCCGGCCGCGGGCGGCGTCCAGGGTCGACGAGCCGGTGATCGAGGCGGCGTTCTGCACCTGGTAGCTGGGCAGCGCGCTGGGCTGGGGGCCCTTGGGGGGCGGAGTGCCGGCCTTGCCGCAGCCGGTCGCCAGCACGGCGAGCAGCAGGGCCGCGGCGGTCAGGCGTGCGCGCACCCGCGCGGCGGGCGTCGTCCTTCGGTTCACGGCACCGCCCTCAGTGCTTGAGGATCTTGGACAGGAAGTCCCGGGCGCGCTCGCTCTCGGGGGCGCTGAAGAAGGCCTCCGGGGCGCGGTCCTCGACGATCCGGCCGTCCGCCATGAACACCACCCGGTTCGCCGAGGCCCGGGCGAAGCCCATCTCGTGGGTGACCACGACCATCGTCATGCCCTCGCTGGCCAGCTGGCGCATCACGTCCAGCACCTCGTTGATCATCTCGGGGTCGAGGGCCGAGGTCGGCTCGTCGAACAGCAGCGCCTTGGGGTCCATCGCCAGCGCCCGGGCGATCGCCACCCGCTGCTGCTGGCCGCCGGAGAGCTGGGCCGGGTACTTGTCGGCCTGCGACGCCAACCCGACCCGCTCCAGCAGTGCCCGCGACTTGGTCTCCGCCTCGGCCTTGGCCCGGCCGCGCACCTTGATCTGGGCGAGCGAGACGTTCTGCAGCACGGTCTTGTGCGCGAACAGGTTGAAGGACTGGAACACCATCCCGACCTCGGCGCGCAGCCGGGCCAGCCCCTTGCCCTCCTCGGGCAGGGGCTGCCCGTCGATCAGGATGGTGCCGCGTTCGATCGGCTCCAGCCGGTTGATCGCCCGGCAGAGCGTGGACTTCCCGGAACCGGACGGTCCGATCACCACGACGACCTCGCCGCGACCGACCGTCAGCTCGATGTCCTGCAGCACGTGCAGCTCGCCGAAGTGCTTGTTGACCCCGCGCAGCTCGATCAGCGGGGCGAAGGCCGGGGAACCGGTCGGGGCCGGCTCGGGGGCGGTGCTCACCGGCCGCGCCGTCCCTGCAACAGCCAGCCCAGCACCCCGCCGGCGAGCAGCGTCGCCAGCAGCGCGATCCAGAGCGGCGCGGTCACGGTGAACACCCAGAACTGGATCTTGACCTTGTCGAGGTTGGCGAACAGGAACCACACCGCGAGGATCACGATGACGCCGATCCCGATGTACCGCGTGGGGATCCCGCCGATCTCGCTGCGCTGAGGCCGGGACGAGCCGTCTGAAATCTTGGTCACCGGAGCAGTCTGCTGTCCGGGCCGACGATTTGCCCGGTTACGCGCCCTTACCGGCGGGGGAGTAACCCGTACGGGGCAATCCGGCCCCGTACGGGTTTGGAACCCGCGCTACCCTCCTCCGCCCGGCGCCTACGGCCGGCCTTCGTCCCGCCAGGAGCGCCAGAGCGCCGCGTACGGGCCACCGGCCGCGACCAGCTCCGGGTGGCTGCCGTACTCGCTGATCCGCCCGCCCTCGACCACCGCGATCACGTCCGCATCGTGCGCGGTGTGCAGCCGGTGGGCGATCGCGATGACCGTACGGCCCTCCAGCACCCGGGACAGCGACCGCTCCAGGTGCCGGGCGGCCCTCGGGTCCAGCAGCGAGGTGGCCTCGTCCAGCACCAGGGTGTGCGGATCGGCCAGCACCAGCCGGGCCAGGGCGAGCTGCTGCGCCTGGGGCGCGGTCAGCGCGGTGCCGCCGGAGCCGACCTCGGTGTCCAGCCCGTCCGGGAGGGCGTCCACCCAGCCCCCGGCGTCCACCGCGTCCAGCGCGGCCCGCAGTTCGGTGTCGTCCGCCTCGGGCGCGGCGAGCCGCAGGTTGTCCCGCAGGGTGCCGACGAACACGTGGTGCTCCTGGTTGACCAGGGCGACCTCCGCCCGCACCCGCTCGGCGGGCATCCGGGACAGCGCCGCCCCGCCGAGGGTGACGCTGCCGCGGCCGGGCGCGTAGATCCCGGCCATCAGCCGCCCGAGGGTGGACTTGCCCGCCCCGGACGGGCCGACCAGCGCGACCCGGCTCCCGGGGGCGACGTCCAGGCTGATCCCGTGCAGCACGTCCGCGCCCTCGCGGTAGCCGAAGCGGACGTCCCGGGCCTCGACCCGGCGGCCGTCCGGGCGGGCCGACTCGTCGCCCTCGTGGTCCGGCACCTCGTGCACGCCGACCAGCCGGGCCAGCGAGGCCTGCCCGATCTGCAGTTCGTCGTACCAGCGCAGGATCAGGTCGACCGGGCCGGTGAGCATCTGCGCGTACAGCACGCCGGTGGTCAACTGGCCGACGGTGAGCCAACCCTGGAGGGTGAACAGCCCGCCGACCACCAGGGTGGCCAGCACCGCCGCGGTGTAGACGGCGTCGATGGTCGGGAACCAGACCGAGCGCAGCCACAGGGTGTAGCGCTCCCAGGCCAGCCACTCGCGCAGCTTGCGGTCCGTCAGCCGGACCCGCTGCTCGCCCAGGCGCAGCGTCTCGACCGTCCGCCCGGCGTCCACCGTCTCGGCCAGCACGTTGCTGACCGCCGCGTACCCGGCCGCCTCGTTGCGGTAGGACTGCGGGGCGCGCCGGAAGTACCAGCGGGAGCTGGCCAGCAGCAGCGGCAGCCCGACCAGTGAGGTCAGCGCGAGCAGCGGCGAGGTGACCAGCAGGGCGCCGAGCACCAGCAGCAGGGACACCACCGCGACGGCGAGTTCGGGCACCGCCTCGCGCACCGACTTGTCCAGCCGGTCGATGTCGGTGGTGCCGCGGGAGACCAGGTCCCCGGTGCCGGCGCGTTCCAGCACGCCGGTCGGCAGCGCGACCGAGCGGACCAGGAAGTCCTCGCGCAGGTCGGCCAGCACCCGCTCGCCGAGCACCGCCCCGCGCAGCCGCGACCAGCCGGTGAACGCGGTCTGCACGGCCAGCGCCAGCAGGTACCAGCCGACCGCCACCGCGATGGTGGCCCCGGCGGTGCCGGTGGCCAGCGACTCGACCAGGTTGCCGAGCACCCAGGGCCCGACCAGCCCGGCCAGGGTGGCCACCGAGTGCAGCGACACCACCGTGGCGAACCCGCCCCGGTGCCGCCGCGCCAGCACCCCCAGGTAGCCGCGCACGGCGGCCGGGGAGCCGACCGGCAGGGTGGTGACCGGCCCCTGCTCCTGGTGGACGGGGGGCTTCATGACGTACTCCTCACGTACGGCTCCGGACGGTTGACAGTGGCGCCCCCAGCGGGAGCGCTTCCCAGGACGCTGTTCATCACGGCGCTGCTCATACCGGCGCCACCTCCTCGTCCCGGGTGACCACGGCCCGGTAGGCCGGCTCGGTGCGCAACAGCTCGCGGTGCCGCCCGGCCGCCACCACCCGGCCCTCCCGCAGCAGCACCACCCGGTCGGCCCGGTCGAGCAGCAGCGGGCTGGTGGCGAACACCACGGTGGTGCGCCCGGCCCGGGTGTCCCGCAGGCCGGCGGCGATCCGGGACTCGGTATGGGCGTCCACCGCGCTGGTGGGCTCGTCCAGCACCAGGACGGGCGGGTCCGCCAGCAGCGCGCGGGCCAGGGCGAGCCGCTGGCGCTGCCCGCCGGAGAGCGAGCGCCCGCGTTCGGTGATCCGGGCCCGCATCGGGTCGCCCGCGCAGTCCGGCGAACCGTCCACCAGCGCCTCCAGTACGTCCTCGGAACGGGCCGCGGCGAGCGCGTCCTCGACCGGGACCCGGCCGGAGGACGGCACGTCCAGCAGTTCGGCCAGCGTGCCGGAGAGCAGCACCGGCTCCTTGTCGTGGACCAGCACCGCCGCCCGGGCCTCGCCCAGCGGCACGGTGTCCAGCTCGGTGCCGCCGAGCCGCACCGAGGGCAGGGCCTGCTCGCCCTCGGCCAGCGGGACGTGGCCGCCGAGCCGCTCGGCGAGCGCCCCGGCGAAGTCCGGGTCCCCACAGACCACCGCGGTCAGCTCGCCGGCCCGGACCGTCAGCCCGGTGGTCGGGTCGTGCAGGTCGGAGCGGCCCGGCCTGGTCAGCACGCCCTCGGCCTCGCCGCTGGTCCGGCTGAGCGAGAGCACCCGCACGGCCCGCCCGGCGGAGACCCGGGCGACGCTCCAGGCGTGCGCCGCCTCGCCCAGGATCCGCAGCGGTGCGGCCAGGAAGGCGGTCGCGCCGTACACCGCGATCAGGGTGCCCACGCCGAGCTCGCCGGAGGCCGCCAGCCGGGCGCCGTACCACGTCACCCCGACCACGAACAGCCCGGGCAGCAGCACCTGTTGGGCCTGCATCAGCGACCACAGCCGGGCCGAACGGACGGCCGCCGCCCGGACCTTCTGGGAGGCCGCCCGGTACCGCTCCAGGAAGAGCTCCTCGCCGCCGATGCCGCGCAGCACCCGCAGCCCGGCCACCGTGTCGGCAGCCAGCTCGGTCGCCTTACCGCCGAGCTCGCGCTGCTTGGCGTAGCGCCGCTCGAACGGCCCGATCAGCGGCCACACCGAGGCGGCCAGCACCGGCACGCCGAGCAGCACCCCGATCCCGAGCACCGGCTCGACCACCAGCACCACCGCGCTGACGGCCAGCCAGACGATCACCGCGGCCCGGACCCGGGCGACCAGTTCGACGTACCAGCCGATCCGCTCGACGTCCCCGCTGCCGACCGCGACCACCTCGCCGGTGGCGATCCGCCGGGACAGCCCGGCGCCCAGGTGCGAGGCCTGCCCGGCCACCAACTGCCGCACGTGACAGGCGCCGTGGATCCAGTTCCAGACCGCCTGCCGGTGCAGCAGCACGGAGCCGAGCGCGGCGGTGGCGGCCAGCAGCAGGGCCAGCGCGCCGGCCCGCCAGATCCCGCCGGCGTCGCCGTCGACGGCGGCCTGGACGCCGCGCCCGAGCGCCACCGGCAGAGTGGCCTGGGCGCCCATCTCGACCAGCGCCCAGCAGGTGGCGCGGACCTGCCCACGCCGCTGGGCGCGCTGCAGCCAGCGCAGGAAGGCCATCGGTGAGGAGAGGTCGGGACTGCCGGGATCGGCCAGCGGCAGTGGGGTGAGCGGCATGACACTCCGATACGAGGGGTGCGAGGGGTGCGGATGGTTCGAGGTGTGCAAGGCGTGCGCGGGCACGGGAGGTACGGGCGGCACGGGTGGCCCGCGGTCGCGCGGGAACGGACACCCGAAGGCGCGGCGCAACGGCGCGGCGACATCGACACGTCCGGCGACAGGCGGCCGGACCGGCAGCGAACGGGTACGAAGGACCCGGATTTCAGGAGGTCATGTCCGCGAGCCTGCCAAGCCCACTGTGATCCACGCAACAGGTTTTCCGCCGCCCCTGCCGCACACCCCCCACGCGCCCCGGCGCGCACCCCGTGGCACGGCCCCCGACGCACGCCACGCCGCCGTAAAGCTTCCCCAAAGATTCGCCCGAACGGCGGGAACAATCGTGCCGGGGCACCAGTTGCCCCCTCTGGAACCAACGGACAACCAGGAAGGCACCCCTTCCCGTGAGCAACATCCCCAGCGTCACCCTGAACGACGGCGCTCAGATCCCGCAGCTCGGCTTCGGCGTGTGGCAGGTCGAGGACGCCCAGGCCACCCCCGCCGTGCGCGAGGCGATCGCGGCGGGCTACCGCTCGATCGACACCGCGGCGATCTACCAGAACGAGGCCGGTACCGGCGCGGCCATCAACGAGGCACTGGCGGGCGGCTTGGCCCGCGAGGACCTCTACGTCACCACCAAGCTGTGGAACTCGGGCACCCGCGACTGGTCGGGCGAGCAGGGCCGCGACGCGGTGCTGCGCGAGTTCGACGCCTCGCTGGACAAGCTCGGCCTCGACTACCTCGACCTGTACCTGATCCACTGGCCGCGCCCGATGCACGGCACCTTCCTGAACGTCTGGAAGGCCCTGGAGCAGTTGAAGGAGGGCGGCCGGGTCAAGTCGATCGGTGTCTCCAACTTCGGCCAGGAGCAGCTGACCCGCCTGCTGGACGAGGCCTCGGTCGTCCCGGTGCTCAACCAGGTCGAGCTGCACCCGTACTTCCCGCAGGAGGAGCTGCGCGCCTTCCACGCCGAGCACGGCATCGCCACCGAGGCGTGGAGCCCGCTGGGCCAGGGCGGCGAGCTGCTGGCCGAGCCGGCGCTGGCGAAGATCGCCGAGAAGCACGGCCGCACGGTCGCCCAGGTGGTGCTCCGCTGGCACCTGCAGAGCGGCGTGATCGCCATCCCGAAGTCGGTCACCCCGTCCCGCATCCGGGAGAACCTGGACGTCACCGGCTTCGAGCTGGACGCCGAGGACATCGCGGCGATCGCGGGCGTGGCCACCGGCAAGCGGATCGGCCCGGACCCGCAGGGGTTCGACTGGAACTGACGAGCGCCGCGGGGGCGCCGGCCGACCAGGCCCGGCGCCCCCGACAACGACGACAGTAATTCTGACTGTCGGTCATATCGAAGTACCGCTCATTCCGGTCAGGGACGAGCGGCACTTCGGCGTACCCGGATTCACCGACCCCGACCATCGGTCGCTGCCGACGGCCAAGGGCCTCATGAGACTTGGTGAATCGTTTTGGCTGTTGTTACCAAAGCTTGGGCTAGAGCCTGGCCGCCTTGGCGATGAGTGCGAGCGCCGTCTCGTGCTCCTCCTCCGCGAGCGGAGCGAGCAGCAAGCGCTGGACCTCGGCCACTCCGGCGGCCGAGCGGTGCAACAGGTCCTGACCCGCCGGTGAGAGCGAGAGCAGGTTGCGCCGCCCGTCCGAGGGGTCGCGCCGACGCTGCACCAGACCGCGGCGCACCAGCCGGCTGACCATCTCGGCCATCGTGGCCTTGTCCAGCGAGGCCAGCTCGCCGACCGTGCGCTGGTCCGCGCCCGGTTCCAGCTCCAGGGCGTCCAGCACGGCGTACTGCGGGGCCGTCAGCTCAGCCCCGACGTGCTCCGACCAGAGCTTGGTGTGCACCTGCTGGCCGACCCTGATCAGGTAGCCGATCGCCCGCTGGGCGTCCAGTATCGGCCGCGCGTCGGTGAAGACGGCCACCGCCGCGGGTTCCAGCCTGGCTATCTTGGCCATCACCCGGACGATTTCGACCTGCTCGTCCGGCGCGAGCGGCTCGAACAGCACCCGCTGGACACGGACCACACCACCGGTGGCCTCGCGCACCGCCTGGGCGCCGCTCTGCGAGAGGGCGAGCAGTTTGCGCCGGCCGTCGGCCGGGTCGCGCCGTCGCAGCACGAGGCCGCGGCGGACCAGCCGCGCGACCATCTCCGCCATCGTGGCCTTGTCCAGCGAGGCTCGCTCGCCGACGGTCCGCTGGTCCGCGCCCGGTTCGAGGGCGAGCACCAACAGGACCGCGAACTGCGGAGCCGTGAGATCGGCTCCGACGTGCTCGGACCACAGACGGGTGTGAACCTGCTGTGCAACGCGAATGAGGTGTCCGGGCGACTGCTGCAGTCGCGCGGACACGCGGGTTGTCGGGATCTCCCCCAGCACCATGTATCCGTCCCGATGTCACACCCGGTGTGTGTGGGACACCCGGGTGGGGCAGTAACGGCGAGTGGGCGTCCAGCTATGAGGGAGGGCGCTCCAGCCGTGCAGCCGGTGGCTGCTGGCGGACACTATACAAACGGCAGGCCCTTGCTGGCAGGCAGGGGCGGATAGTAGACGCAGGTTCGGCAACATTGGCATATTTACGCGCCCGCCACGCCCTTGCAGTAACCCGTTCTCAGCAGAAACCCGACCGGTCGGTCCTTACCGACCGTCACCTGGGCCTCTCCACCCTGGCCGCCTCCCCTACCCGCCGGTAGGGTGTGGGCACCCTCCCCGGGGGCACTCCCCCCGGCGGGACCCCCGAGAGAGAGACGAGAGCGAGCATGACCGAGCAGAGCACCGCCACCCGGGTGGCCATCGTCACCGGCGCCGCCCGCGGCCTCGGCGCCGCCACGGCCGTCCGACTGGCCGCCGACGGCTACGCGGTGGCCGTCCTGGACCTGGACGAGGCCGCCGGCAAGGACACCGTCGACCGGATCACCGCCGCCGGCGGGCGCGCGCTGGCCGTCGGCGCCGACGTCGCGGACGCCGAGCAGGTCCAGGCCGCCGTCGACCGCGTGGCCGCCGAACTCGGCGCCCCCGTCGTGCTGGTCAACAACGCGGGGGTGCTCCGCGACAACCTGCTCTTCAAGATGTCCGAGTCCGACTGGGACACGGTCATGAACGTCCACCTCCGCGGCGCCTTCCTGATGACCCGCGCGGTGCAGAAGCACATGGTGGACGCCGGCTTCGGCCGCATCGTCAACCTGTCCTCCTCCTCCGCCCAGGGCAACCGCGGCCAGGCCAACTACTCGACCGCCAAGGCCGGCCTCCAGGGCTTCACCAAGACTTTGGCCATCGAGCTGGGCAAGTTCGGCATCACGGCCAACGCGGTGGCCCCCGGCTTCATCGCCACGGACATGACGGCGGCCACCGCCGCCCGGGTCGGCATGGACTTCGAGGACTTCAAGCGGGCCGCGGCCTCCCAGATCCCGGTCCAGCGCGTCGGAGAGCCCGAGGACGTCGCCAACACCATCTCCTTCCTCGCCGGCGAGGCCGCCGGCTTCGTCTCCGGCCAGGTGATCTACGTCGCGGGCGGCCCCCTCGACTGAGCACTGAACCTACACAGGGTTACCACGGAGTGGGAAGCCGGTCGAACCGGCCGCCCACTCCGTTTTCTTTACCGGGGCTTTTGCAGAATCATTCGAAGACCACACGGGCATTCGATCCTGGAATACTGGAAATCACTCCCCGGGTCACCGCGGGCGGACCCAATTGTCGATTTCCCGGGAAAATGACAATTCCCTCAGGAATGGCCTCGCCCGGATGGGTATGGTCACCCCGTGCAATCCAGAAGTACCGCCGCTCGCATTCCGCGACAAGGGCCGGATCGCTGCACCGCCGACCGCCGCCGGGAGCTCCCCGGTCCCGTCCGCGGCGAGCCCGGGTGGCCGCCGATGAGCCGCCGCCGGGCCACCCTGTTCGCCGTCACCCTCGCCGCCTACCTGCTGGTCCTGGCCGGCGTCCTGCTCAACACCGACCTGGTCGACCTCGACTGGTCGGTGCGCCTGCTCCGCCCGTACGAGCGGTGGCCCAGCCTGGAGCCGCTGCTCGACACCTGGGTGATCGCCGGGCAGCGCGGGCCCAGCGCCGTCGCCGCGTTCGCCTGGCTGCTCTGGCGCGCCCACCGCCTCGGACGGCTTCGCCCGCTGCTGGTGATGGGTGTCGCCCTGCTGCTGCTCAACGTCACGGTCGGCGCCGTCAAGATCGTCACCGGTCGGCTCGGCCCGCACTACGCCCAGTACGTCGGCTCCCCCGAGCTGTTCTCCGGCGGCACCATCTTCCCCTCCGGCCACACCGCCAACGCCGTGGTGACCTGGGGCGTGCTCGCCTACCTCGCGGTCCGCTGGCAGCGCACCGGCGCGGTGATCGCCGCCGCCACCGCCTGCTCGATCGGGCTCACCACGGTCTACCTGGGCACCCACTGGGTCTCCGACGTGCTGGCCGGCTGGGCCGCCGGGCTGCTGGTGCTGCTCTCCCTGCCCCTGCTGGAGCCGCTGCTCGCGGTCGCCGAACAACGGCTGCACCGCCGCTTCGCACGCTGAACCCCGCCGCCCCGTCACCTCCGCCGGCTCCCTCGGCTCCGCTGGCTCCGCCCGCTCCGCGAGCGGACGCTACCCCTCCCAGCTGCGCTCGACCACACCGTCCCGCACCGCGAGGTTCAGCCGCCCCTCCCGGTACTCCATGGTCATCAGCTGTCCCGGCTCCAGCACCCGCACCGAGGCCCAGCCGTGCCGCCGGGCCAGCTCCCGGGCCCGCTCGATCCGCAGCCCCGCGTAGCCCTCGGCGTCCTCCCCCGTCGTGCCCGCCCCCACGGCGTCCGAACCCGTCACAGCGCCTCCCCGGCTCTCCCCCTCGGACGTACGCTGGAATGGTAGCCCCCACCCGCGCGGCCCGGAGGTGAACGCCCATGCGTGCCACGACGCCGCGACGGTGGCGCAGCGGCACCGAGCCGGCCACCGCCCGCAGCGACCTCAAGCTCCGCTACCTGCTGTCGCTGACCTTCACGCCGCTGTTCGCCCTGGGGACGGCCGGCTTCGCGTTCTGGGCGGCCTCCTCCCCGGTGGACGGCGCCCCCAGCCGGGGCACCCTGACCGGCTTCGCCGTCGCCCTCGGGCTGATCACCCTGTTCGCCGTCGTCGATCTCGTCGTGGTCGTCCGGCGCCGCCGGACCGAGCTCTGACGCGGTGTCTCCCACGGAGTGGGGAGGCGGCCCGGACGGCTTCCCCCCCCTCGCCACCCCCCGTGTTGTCGGCCACCCCCCTCCGCCCCCCCCATCGCCCACCCACCTCCTTCCCCACG